>URTZ01000185.1 GCA_900550825.1 uncultured Collinsella sp.
TCATGGGCGTGCCGCGCACGATGGTGGAGTAGACGGTCGCAAAGCCGCGGCCGATACTCTTAAAGAAGCGCACCAGGTCGTTGTCCACGCGATCGAAGGTCTGAATACGCAGGAACACAAAAAGCAGCGCCAGGAAGAATGCGATGACGGTGCCGAAGGTGGCAAGCGCGATGGTGATCTCGATACCGCGGATGAAGAAGTCCCCGCTCTTGTAGGTCATGTAGACCAGGCTCGACAAAAAGTCGCTGGGGTTGGAGTCCGAGACGATGCTCACCTGTACCAGGTCGATAAACGACATGACGCAGCGGTCCACGAAAAAGATCGCCGCGATGGCGGCCACGACATAGCTGCCCAGGCGCGCGACGCGGTGGAAACGCTCGGATGCGAACGGCGACGTTTCGCGATAGTCACTCCAGTGCATAAGCTTGGTGACAAGCGCCGCCGCCGATACGACGAGCCAGGCCCAAAGAATCGCCCAAAGGCAGTCCTGGAAAATGCTGGTGGGCGCCAAGAAGCTCAGCGGCGTGGGGTTACGTTGGCTAAACGCCAGGCCGAGCGCCGCGATAACACTCGTGCCCAGATATACATAGCGATGGTCGGCCTTGATAAAGGAGGCCAGACGATTGATGGTTTTCATGCTGCCTCCCTATGCCGGCTGACGATCGAGGCACGCGTCCCACATTTGGTCGCGTTCCTCTTGGCTAATGCCCTTGAGTGTCTTGTCGATGAGTTTAAGCAGCTTGTCCGAGCCCTTGCGGCAGCCGACGTTTGCCGCGACCTCCTGCTTAAAGCCCTCGCCCTCGGCAAAATGGATGGGGACGATACCGGGATTTTGGGCCATATAGCCCTTCTCGTTCTCGGTGTTATAGGTCACGGCATCGCACGTGCCCTGCAGCAGGTTCGAGAACACCGTGGGAACCGAATCGACCGGGTTCTTGTGCACAACGCCCGGGATCTCGTCGATGACGGTGTCGAGCATGGTGTCCTTTTGGCCGAGCACCGTGGCACCGCTAAAGTCGCTAAGCTTGGTGGCGTTTTGGTAGGGGGAACCCTCTTTTACGAACAGGCCAAAGTAGCCAATGAAGTACGGGTCGGAGAAGCCGACCGATTCCTCGCGCTCGGGCGTGGCGCTCATACCGGCGATGATGAGGTCGATCTGGCCGTTGTTGAGCGAATCGATAAGGCCCGAGAAGCTCTGCTTGACGGCAACGGGCTCGCCACCGAGGGCCTTGCAGACGATCTTGGCGATCTGCACGTCGTAGCCGTCGGCATAGGCGCCCTGCACGTTGTCGATGGGGATGGTGTACTCACTGGCTTCGGAAACCTGCCAGTTGTACGGGGCGTAGGCCGCCTCCATGCCAATGCGGATCTTGTCCTTGCCGATCACGGAATCGGACAGGTCGTCGCGACCGCCACCCGTCGTGGGCTGAACCACCTTGAGCGTGGACGGGCGCTGACAGCCGGCGAGCGCGCCGGCGACGACGGAAGCGCTCGCAGCGAGAGCGCTACCCAAAAAGATGCGACGGCTGCATACCGGCTGTGGATGCGCGTCGCGTTGATGGGGAGAATGCATAATCTGCCTTCCCTGTTGAATCGTATGCTGACGACTTAACAGGATATACGCCAGCAACTAGCAGCGCAGCACAAGCTCGAAAAATTAATAGACACGCGGTAGTCATTGGGGACGCCGATGTTTTGGCAATGCCGGCGAGCGACGTCCAGAGCGAACAAGTGGCATGAAAAAGGCAAGGCATGACCAGAAGGTCTATGCCTTGCCTTTTGAATGACAACTTGTCGCTCTGGACGACGCGCAGCATCGACCGAGCGGCGGAACCTCTAGAGCAAGGTAACGCTAAAACTGCGCTTGTCCGTCTCGCCCGGGGCCAGGGTGATGGTGTTGACCTTGTGCTCAAAGACATCGTCCTCGGTGTCCATGGTGGTATGACCGGTCCAGGGCTCGAGCGCCACAAACGGAGCGTCGTTGGCGGCAGACCACACGCCAATGTACTTAAAGCCCTCAAAGTCGATCTTGACGCCGTGACCCGACTTGCGGCCGCGCAGCGTGAGCGTGGAGCCCGGGGTATCGGTGAACATGATGGCGTCGTTATCGAAGCTGCGGTGCGTGATGGGCAGCACGTCCGAGTTATCGGGAGCCTTGTAGCTGCCCTCGAACGTCATAAGACCGTCGGGCGTGATGATGGGAGCCTCGTTAGTCCAAGCCTCGGTAAACGCCAGCTCGTAATCCTCGAATGCCTCGTCCTCGGCACCGGGAGCGGGCACGTTAAACGCAGGGTGGCCGCCCACCGAGAACGGCAGGTCCACGTCGCCGGTATTGGTGACGGCAAAGGTCTGCGTGAGGATGGCGTCGCCGGTCAGGGCATAGGTCATGTTGAGCTTAAAGTGGAACGGAAAGGCCTTGAGCGACTCGGACGTGTCGGTGATCTCGTACGTTACCGAGGAGCCGTCCTCCGAAACCTCGACCAGCTTGTGCTCGACGATGCGCGCGAGTCCGTGGCGCGGCATCTCGCAGGTGCCGGCCGCAGACGTTGCCGTGTTGTTGCGCAGCGAACCCACAATGGGGAACAGGATGGGCGCATGCTTGCCCCAAAAGGCGGGGTCGCCCTGCCACAGATACTCGTTGCCGTTGAGAGCAAGGCTCGTGAGCTGGGCGCCCATGGAATCGATGGCCGCGGTGAGGCCGCCGCGCTTGATGGTAGTGACGGTAGACATGCTACTTCCTCCAAAAGTAAACAATAGTGTCGAGGGCTATTGTCCCACTCTTGGCGGCGGGACGGGACGGCAGGCGATTATTGAGTAGCCATAGCGGAATGAGCGGCGAGCGCCTACTGGGTATCTACGTAAAGGTCAAACCCGCCCTGTGGCGTGGTGTCGACCGTATCGGGCGCCTGCGAGTTAAAGCTCACGGGAACCATGCGCTTTGAGGCACGGAAGCGCGTGCCGTCGGTGGCGACGGGCGGTTCATCGACGGTGAGCTCGTAGTCGCCGGGCTTAAGTTCGATGCCGTCACCAGCGGAATTGACGTATTGATACTCGTCAATCGTCTGCCCTTTGAGCGTACGCCCCACGATGTGGATGAGCATTTGGCTGTCGCCACGCGCGGTGTCCCACATCGCGCCGTCCTTGACCTCGACCGACACATGTACCGAGCGCGTGCGGCTGAGCGATTGCTCGACAGACATCTCGACCCTGGCGGCGTCTTTTCGCTGCTGCTCGACATGGCTCCAGACGTTTCCAATTACCGAGCATGCGATAACGCCGGCCATGAAGGCGATAAGGATGGGGCCAAGCGGAGAGCGACGTCCTGCATCTTCCTCGCGAGACAGATTGGGGCGACGTGTGGGTGCGGGCGCCTGAGCGCCCTGCGAGGGCACGTCGAGAATACTGAAGGATGCCGTGCTGTCGGGATCGATGGTGTGACGCGGCTGCGGGATCTTTGCCGGCGAGATGGACATGTCCGCCGGCTCACCGAGTGTGGCCGTGGCATCGGCCTTAGCCTCATCGGCCTCGGCCTGGGCCCAGGCCTGTTCAAAGGTTAGGGGTTCGGCGGCATCGGAGGCGGCGTCAGGCTCGACAGCGGCATCGTTGCCGGTCTCGTCCTCGTCGCTCGACACGTCACGCGACGCGGGCTCGTCCCACCCCTCGTCCGGAGCCTCGCCCTCGCTATACCACCATTCAAAGTTATCGATATCCATACGGGGCGCCCCTTAGGCCTCGCAAATAAACACTTG
>URTZ01000186.1 GCA_900550825.1 uncultured Collinsella sp.
GACCATTGTAGTGCCATGCCCGCCGGGGGCTAGCAATCTACGATTTCTACCCCGTCTTCCGACAGTTGGTTGGCATGGATGATGCGGTTGAGCTCGTCGAGGTATTGCTGCAAGAGGGGAGAGGGCTTGCGGTCGTCATGCATGATGTAGCCCACATGCATCGTCGGGGCGTCTGCCAGGGGGATCGAGGCCATGCCCCACTGCATTTCGCTGGAGAGTACGCCGGTCGACAGCGCATAGCCGTTCGAGGTGATAAGCAGGTTGGTGAGCGTCCCGCGGTCGGATACGCGGATATTGCGGTTGCAGGGAATATAGCTAAACGGTTCCTCGGCGTAATAGAAGGAGTTCGAGGTGCCTTGCTCAAAGCTGTAGCGCGTATAGGGCGTGAGGTCGGCAAGGGACAGCTGCGAACGGCGTGCGAGCGGGTGGCGTTCGCTGACGAACACGTGGACTTTTGCATCAAAGAGGGGATGAAAGCTCGCTCGGGCATCGGTAAAGGCCTTCTGCAAGACACGGGTATTAAAGTCATCCAGATAGAGGATGCCGATATCGCTGCGAAACGCGCGCACGTCGTCGATAATCTGCGCTGTGGTGGTCTCGCGCATGATGAACTCGAACTTGCTGTCGCGGCAGCGCTCGACTACGTTGACAAAGGCCTCGACCGAAAAGGCGTAGTGCTGGGCGGAGATGGCAAGGCAGGCCTGAGGTGTACCGCCGTCCTCGTAGCGGGCCTCGAGCATGTCGGCCTGCTCTACGACCTGGCGTGCATAACCCAAAAGCTCGGTGCCGTCGTTGGTGAGTGCAACACCGCGGCTGGAGCGCGTAAAGATTTCGATATGAAGTTCCTGCTCCAGGCTTTTGACGGCATTGGAGATATTGGACTGTGCCGTATAGAGGCGCTGGGCTGCGGCGTTGATCGAACCGGACTCTGCCACGGCGATCAAAAAGCGAAGCTGTTGGAGGGTCATCGGCGCCCGTCCTTTCGAGTGTTATCTATAAAACCGATAACAGGTTAGCGCTTTAAAGTGATTGACCGAGGAAAACAATGCTCGTACTATTCAAAACACACAAAGACGGTAGGTAATTAAGCCAACTACGGAACCGGGATGCGAAAGGAGGCCCGCATATGAATTGCTTACCAAGACGAATGCCGGGCTCCTGTTTGCGCCCGTCGGCGTGATCAGGAGACAGCGACTCACTTCTCTTACTCTTATTACTTTTGTTCGATCAAGGAGATCATCATGAGCCAGTTCATCAACAACCCCGAGCACACCTTTGGTTTCGATACCCTGCAGCTTCATGTTGGCCAGGAGAGCGCCGACCCCGCATCCGACTCCCGCGCCGTGCCTATCTACCAGACCACGAGCTATGTGTTCCGCAACTCCCAGCACGCCGCCGACCGCTTTGGTCTTGCCGATGCTGGTAACATCTACGGCCGTCTGACCAACTCCACCCAGGGCGTCTTCGAGGACCGTATCGCCGCACTCGAGGGCGGCGTGGCAGGTCTCGCCGTCGCCTCCGGTGCTGCTGCCATCACCTATACCCTGCAGGCTCTTGCTCAGGCCGGTGACCATGTGGTTGCCCAGAAGACCATCTACGGTGGCTCCTACAACCTGCTGGAGCATACGCTCTCCCAGTTTGGCGTCGAGACCACGTTTGTCGATGCCCATAACCTTGAAGAGGTCGAGGGTGCCATCAAGGACAACACCACGGTCATCTATCTCGAGACGCTCGGCAACCCCAACTCCGACATCCCCAACATCGACGCCATCTCCGAGATCGCCAAGAAGCACGGTCTGCCGGTTGTCGTCGACAACACCTTCGGCACCCCGTATCTGCTCCGTCCGCTGGAGCATGGTGCCAATATCGTCGTCCACTCCGCAACCAAGTTCATCGGCGGCCACGGCACCTCGCTGGGCGGTGTGATCGTCGACGGCGGTAACTTCGATTGGAAGGCGAGCGGAAAGTACGCCCAGATTGCTGAGCCCAACCCCTCCTACCACGGTGTCTCGTTTGCCGAGGCTGCCGGTCCCGCCGCCTTTGCAACCTATGTCCGCGCTATCCTGCTGCGTGACGAGGGCGCTTGCATCAGTCCGTTCAACGCCTGGGTCCTGCTCCAGGGCACCGAGACTCTGTCGCTGCGCGTTGACCGTCATGTCGAGAACACCAAGAAGGTCGTTGAGTTCCTGGCTGGTGACAGCCACGTCGCCAAGGTGAACCACCCGAGCCTGCCTGAGCACCCCGATCACGAGCTCTATCAGAAGTACTTCCCCCGTGGCGGTGCCTCGATCTTTACCTTTGAGATTAAGGGTGGCCAGGAGGCAGCTTGGAAGTTCATCGATCATCTGCAGGTGTTCTCGCTGCTCGCCAACGTGGCCGACGTCAAGTCGCTCGTCGTGCACCCGGCTACCACCACGCACTCCCAGCTCTCTGCCGAGGAGCTCGCCGAGCAGAACATCACGCCCTCCACGATCCGTCTTTCCATCGGTACCGAGAACGCCGAGGATATCATTTGGGATCTGAAGCAGGCCTTCGCCGCGCTGGACGAGTAAGGCGACTTGTGCAAGGACCCCTTGCGACTCGATAGGTATAACTGCATAAAATGCCTGCTCAAGGCGCCTGTGCGAACAATGGTTGCACAGGCGCCTTATTTGCATAGAGAGGGTGCAAAAACAGGGTTTTTGACACGCTTTATGCATTCGAGTTGTGGAAAACTCCTGTTGAGAGGATGTGAGTTTTACGCAATTGACGTGCGCCTTTTAAGTAAAACCGCAGGTCGCGATTTGCTCGGGGTACTATGCAGCGCGATCGAATCACACGCAGCTCAAACGCAGCAAAAACGCACTACGGAGGTTTCCAGCTACATGAGGATTGATTCACGAAAACCGAAAACCGCCGCCCTTTCCGCCGCTCTGACCGTGGCACTTTTGGCGGGCGCCGGTGCAACTGATGCCC
Source organism: uncultured Collinsella sp. (assembly GCA_900550825.1). GTDB lineage: Bacteria > Actinomycetota > Coriobacteriia > Coriobacteriales > Coriobacteriaceae > Collinsella. The sequence goes on from URTZ01000186.1 coordinate 2,956, forward strand.
ACGCCGCAACACTGTCCGATACGGTTGGATCTACTCCGTCCGAGACGACGCTGGTGCAGCCCGTTGACTATCGTGGCGATGGTTATGGTTCCATGCAGGAGTGGAACGCCTCGATGGAGGCCAAGCGCGATTCCCTTGAGATGCGTGCTCAGATCATCATGAACATGTACGGTGACTATGCCACCGATGACGAGCGCGCTGTGCTGCAGGGTTGCATCGACGGTGCGGGTAGCCTGTTGACGATGGGGGAGGTCGACGCCAAGTCGACCGAGCTCGATGAGCTGCGCGCTGCGCTTGAGGATGCCAAGTGCGAAGCGCTCGAGGCTGCCGCCGAGGCGGAGGCTGCCGAGGCCGCCCAGGCTTCGTACTACAACGCCGGTTATACTCCGCCTTACGCGTCTGCCGCGTCCTACGCGAACGGATCGGGCCTGACGCGCTCTGCGGGTGTCAATAACTACAACGGGCGCCGCGAGACCTATTACAGCAGCAATGTGCTTTATCACTATCGCACGGGCGAATGGACTCAGGATTCTGAGGGCTTCTGGCGCGATTCCGACGGCTATTACGTTGTTGCCGCGGGCGATATGGCCCAGGGCTCGATCTTTACGGGCTCCAAGGGTGATTGCAAGGTCTATGACTCCGGCTGCGCTGCCGGAACCACCGATTACTACACCGGTTGGTAATTTTTCTGCATCACGGATATTTGGCGGACGGGCGTCTTTACCGAGCTTTAGGGCAACGTAAGGACGTC
>URTZ01000187.1 GCA_900550825.1 uncultured Collinsella sp.
TGACGCGCCCCCGCAGTGCCCGCTTCCCCCAAGGACAATTATCAGTGCAGGTAGATGCCTTGCACTTTTTAGCGAAAAGCCGGCGTGGTTGGAATACCTCAATTCATCGTAGTAAATCGACATAGTTTCGTATTTCCAGCAGTTCCAAATTCGTCAATACGTCGGCGTTTGCAAAAAAGCCCGACCTCCGTGGGAGATCGGGCTTTCAAGGCTTAGTTAAACCAAGTCTATACGGTCAAATGACTCGATGATTACATCTGCTCGGGCGCGGAAACGCCAACGAGGGTGAGCACCAGGGCGAGCGTCACGCGGACGGCGTCGCAAGCGGCCAGACGGGCGCGCGAAAGCTCGGGGTCGACGGGACGGCCCTCGCTCGGCAGCACCTGGCAGGCAGCATAGAAGCTGTGGAAGTCGCCGGCGAGCTCCTCGGCAAAGTGCGTCAGACGGAACGGAGCGCGGTCGCGAGCGCAGCTGGCGATGAGGTCGGTGAGCTCGTTGAGCTTACGCGAAAGGGCGAGCTCGGTCGGGTCGGTCAGCAGCGAGTAATCGACGTTCTCACCGATGGCCTTCGCGGCGACGGCCTTCATGCCCATCTCGTCAGCCTGCTCGGGCGTAACGTCAGCGGCACGGCGCAGGATGGAGCACACGCGGGCGTGAGCGTACTGCACGTAATAGACCGGGTTGGAGTTGTCGCGCTTCTTGACGGCCTCGATATCGAAGTCGACCATCTGGTTGGAGCTTTTGGAGACGAGCGTGTAGCGAGCGGCGTCGGAACCGACCTCGTCGACGAGCTCCTGCAGGGTCACCATGGTGCCCTTACGCTTGGACATACGGACGGGCTTGCCGTTGCGCAGCAGGTTGACGAGCTGGCCCAGCAGAACCTCAAACTTGCCGGGATAGCCAAGAGCGTCGCAGACGCAGCGGACGCGCTCGATGTAGCCGTGGTGGTCGGCACCCCAGATGTCGATGACGTGGTCGACGCGCTGGAACTTATCCCAGTGATAGGCAACGTCGGAGGCGAAGTAGGTGTACTCGCCGTCGGACTTGATCAGGACGCGGTCCTTGTCATCGCCCAGGTCGGTGGAGCGGAACCACAGGGCGCCGTCCTTGGTGTAGAGGTAGCCCATCTTGTCGAGCTTCTCAAAAGCGCGGTCGACGGCAGAGGTGCCGGCGGTCTCGCCCTCGGTGTCCTTCACGTACAGCGAACGCTCGGAGTACCAACGATCGAAGTCGCAGTTAACGGCATGGCAGAGGTCGCGCATGTTGTCGACCATCTTCACGTAGCCGCGCTCACGGAAGCTCTCCATGCGCTCCTGCGGATCGGCCTCGACCCACTTGTCGCCGTCGGTGCGCCAGAACTCGGCAGCCTCGTCGATGATGTAGTCGCCGCCGTAGGAATCCTTGCCCAGGGTCTCGGCAAAGTTGTCCTGATACGGATGGGTCTCGGGGTGCTCGTCGTTCTCGTCGGCAACAAAGGCGTCGCGGTCGGCGATCAGCAGCTTGTGAGCCTCGTCGATATCAACGCCCTGCTTGGCGATGATGTCGGCAAGCTGCATATAGCGTGTGCTGATGGAGTTGCCGAAGGTGTTCATCTGAGAGCCGTGGTCATTGATGTAGAACTCACGCTGGATTTCGTAACCGGCGTGGTCCATGACGCGGCAGAGCGAGTCGCCCAGCGCGGCCCAGCGGCCATGACCGATGTGCATGGGGCCGACGGGGTTGGCGGAAACGAACTCGACCTGGGTCTTCAGGCCACCACCGACGTTGGACTTAGCGAAGTCCATACCCTTCTCGCGAGCCTCGCCAAAGATGGCATTCTTGACGGCAACGGAGAGGTAGAAGTTGATGAAGCCGGGGCCTGCGATCTCGACCTTCTCGATCGCGGGGTCCTCGGGCATATGGGCAACGATGGCCTCGGCGATCTTGCGCGGGGCGCAGTGGGCCAGCTTGGCGGACTTCAGGGCCATGGTAGAGGTCCACTCGCCATGAGAAGTGTCAGCCGGTCGCTCGATAGCGCAATCGTCAAGTTCAAATGCGGAAAGGTCGCCGGCCTCCTGGGCCGCAGCAAGCGCAGCGCGTACCAGCTCTTCAATCTTCTCGGGCATAGATCCTCCTTGTGTTAAAGCCCCCGAGCTCTTGGTCACTCGTGGGGCAAAAGCCAGAGTTTGTAGCACTCTATCACAAGCGACGGGCACTGTCGCAGGGTAAAGCTAATAGATATTGCATATGCACAAAAATGACTACAGCTTGTATGGAGTCACTCAAAGATGCCGGTCTGCCTGCAGATTATGCAGGCGTTGAAAATGCATAAAGGTGTGAATGAGCTGCGTCTGTTATCGAATACTCTTACCTATCGGAGTTGTGTGCTTTTCCAGCATAAAGTAATGGTTTGCGCACGTCAGCGTGGTATTCTTAACATACGTAAATTCGTATAAGTTGGAGGTAGCATGTTCTCAATCGGTCAACACGTCATTCATCCGGGCCAGGGAGTCTGCACCGTCGTCGGTTTTAGGGACGACACACCGCAGCCCATGCTGCTGCTCGAGACCAAGCAGGGACATGCGCAGACGATCCTCATGTACCCCGTGGCGCAGGCCGACCGTTTGCACGCCGCCATCTCGCAGCAAGATGCCGAGCACTTGCTGAGCCACTATGACGAGCTGGAGTGCGACACCTTTACCGAGCGCAACAGCTCACTTGAGGAGACGCACTTTAAGCAGCAGCTCAAGCTGGGCGCGCCCGAGACGGTCCGCGTGGCAAAAACCATGATGCACCGCATTCGCCAGGCCGAGGAAGCTGATAAAAAACCCAGCTCCTACTACATGCGCGTACTCAAGGAGGCCAAGCGCCGCTCCATCGAGGAGTTCGCCGTGGCCTTGGGCGTCACCGAGGAGGACGCCGAAGCTCGCCTAGCCCAAGCCGCCCTCAACTAACCCACCCGCGCCAAAAACCACCACAAAGGGGACAAGCACCTTTGTGGTGGTTTTCTTGTTCTAGTAGTATTCATTCTTAGCGATACCCACGAGCACAAGGAGTCTCTTATGGCAGAACCGCTTACCGCCGGAATCACCCGCGACCGCGCGTTCGAACTGCTCAACGAGCACAACAAGGACCCGTTCCACATCACCCATGGTGAGACGGTCGAGGGCACTATGCGCTACTTTGCGCGCGAGTTCGACCCCGAGAACGAGGAGTTTTGGGGCATCGTCGGTCTGCTGCACGACCTGGATTGGGAGGAGCATGAGGACGACCCCATGAACCACACCATCTATGCTGCCGAGATTCTTGAGGGCGAAGGTGCGTCTCCCGAGCTCATTCGCGCCATCCAGACGCACACGTCCGATTTCAATACCTCGCTGCCCAAGCCCGAGCTGCAGATGGAGAAGATCCTGTTTGCTTGCGACGAGCTCACCGGCCTGATCGGTGCTGCCGTGATCATGCGTCCGAGCAAGAGCGTCATGGACTTTACGACCAAGTCGCTCAAGAAGAAGTTCAAGGACAAGCGCTTTGCCGCCGGCTGCTCGCGCGACGTGATTTCGCAGGGCGCCGAGATGCTGGGTTGGGAGCTCCCCGAGCTCTTTGACCGCACCATCGCGGCCATGCAGTCCTTCGCCCCCGACCGCGACACGTTCGTCGAGCCGGAGTAGGGGCCTTCTGAGGAAGGTCGTTGGCTTTCGCCGGAC
>URTZ01000188.1 GCA_900550825.1 uncultured Collinsella sp.
GGCCCGTGGGTTATACCCTAAGAGCAAACCACCCTTTTTAAGGGTGGTTCTGATTGGAGGAGAACGCATGCGGCCCGGTGGCACTCAGACAAAGCGCGGCGCCGCGGTGCGCATACGACGCCGACTGGGCTTGGCGCCGCGGGCGTACGCACTGCTATCGTGCTCGCTGGTGCTGGTCATAGCTGGCGTTTCTGCCTATGGCATGACCGTGCCGTCCATGATGCAGGCGCATGCCGCACGCGAACCGCGCGTGGGGCATGAGGTCAAAAGTGATCTGGGCACCACGACTGGATATGCTTGGGCAAGTGTGGTCGGGCATATTGTGTTTGGCACCGACGATGCGGACGGCGCCGAGGCCCCGGACAACGAAGTCACGCTTGCCAATGGCAAAACCATCGTGCTCACCAACACCAAGATCATCGATCGGTTGTCCAACAATAGCGTGGCGGCAACGGTGAATAAGGTCGAGCAGCAGAAGGAGCAGGACGCCCAGCAGTCCGGAAAGCCCGGTAGCTCGGATACTTCTGGCTCCGGCTCGGATTCATCGAGTTCGGGCGGCGGCTCTGGGTCGGGTTCCTCTACCGGAGGGTCTGGAAACGGCGGCTCGACGGGCGGCAACACTGACAACGATGCAAACTCCGGTGGCCTTTCCGCTGCTGAGGAAGAGAGCATTCACAGTTGGCTTGTGACCAAGTACAACATGCTCGACGGTTATGTTTCTCGTGCCAATGACGTGGTCTCGACCTATAACTCTACGGGAGATCCCAGGCCGTGCGACAGCCTGGTCGGGGAGATGTTTGTCATTCGAGCCGAGTTCGGTCGTCAGACATTCTCGCCCCGGTCAAAGTGGTATCAGCAGTATGCCAATCTGTGGGGCTGTTATACCAACCTATGTCAATGGGTCGGCCATTACGGCGATGATGACGTCGCACTCGGTAACTTCAACAATAACGTGGCGGCGCTTGCCCTATGATGACCGATCTTGCATCCACCACACCACAATCGCTCGGTCGCGATCCCATGGTCGGCCTGCGCCTGGCGCGTGTCGACGGGTTTGAGCCGGCCATTGCGCTCGGTCAGGACGAACTGCCTGCCTATCTGCGTCGTTTTACGATGCTGTTTGCCGACGATGCCACCATGCGCCGTGGCGGTATCGGCCGCGTGACGCGTGCCGTCAACGCCCAAGGCGAGGCCGTGGCACTCAAGCAGCTCATCTTGCCGACGCGCGATGAGTTTGACGACGATGCCGCTCATGAGGCGCTGGTCGCCAAGTTCAAGGCGGCGTTTCGCGAGGAATACGAATGCCATCGCGCCCTTTCGGGCCTTAAGGGCTTTCCCCGCCTCTATGGCTGGGGCGAGGTCGACGGTGTGCCTGCAATTGTCATGGAATGGGTCGAGGGCGAGACGCTTGCCCGCTTGCGTTCGCGACTCGCCGTGGACGATGCCGGACGCCTGTCGCCGCTTGTGGCGGCGCGTCTGGGTCGCGACCTGTTCGATCTGCTCTGCCGTATGAGCCTGGTGGGTGAGGGCTTTGTCCATCGCGATATCTCGCCCGCTAATATTATGGTGCGCACGGCGCGTCTACCGCTTGACCGGCAGCTTGCCGAGGGCACCTTTGACCTGTGCCTGATCGACTTTGGCTCGTCGCTGGCGCTTGAGCCTGCGTCGGCCGTGGCCGGTACCGGCGGCAAGGCATCCTTTACCGAGCGCTATGCCACGCTGCGTCGCGCGACGGTTGCCTATGCCCCGCCCGAGATGCTCACCGACGATATTCCCGATCTGCGCGCTTTGCGTATGTCGCCGGCGATCGACGTCTATGCCGCGGCAAGCACGGTTTACGAGCTCATTGCCGGCGTCGCGCCATACGAAGCCGCGCCGAGCACTTCGGGCGCCTCGGGTTCGCGCAAAAGGACGCGCGACATCGCGAGCCCCTACCGTCTCAAGATGGACACGCGGCCCGACTATCCCATTGGTGCCCATGCGCCCGGTTGTGATTTGACTCAGCTGCTTCGTCGTGAGCCCGATGTGGCGCTCGCCGCGGCCGAGCAGGCCCAGCAGCTAGGGCTTGAGCCGGATTCCGAAGAGCTACGCGATGCGCTGGCGTTTGTCGATGCCCAGCTGTTCGACGTAGTGATGGCCTGTCTGTCCAGCCATCAAAAAGATCGTCCCGAGCCGGCGGCGGTCGAGGCGGCGCTCTCAGCGTTTTGTGACCACTATGCGCAAAATGTCGGCCGTTCGCTCCGCGGCGAGCCGCTCACGCCGTGCCCCATGGATGCGTCTGGCCGCGCGGTTCGTCGCGCGCTGATGGTCGGCGCGACGGTCGTCTGTGGCGTGGTTTGGGCTGTGATCGTGGTTTCGGCCGCGCTGCTGGCGTCGGGCGCTCGCGTGACGGCGACTTTGGGATCGCTCGTGTGGTCTGGGTCGCTACCGGGTATTATTGCCGCACTGGCGTTGGCGCTGCCAGGCATAGCCGGCGTTGCCGCGGGGGCGCTTGCGCGCGATCGGCGCTCGGGCTTCCTGCAGGGTGTGCTTGCGCTTTCTGCCTGCGAGGTTCCGGTGCTGGTCGTGGCTGCATGTAGCGTATTATCCCAGCGCGCCGTGATGAGCGGTCTCGTTGCCGCCCTGATTGCAACCTATGCGCTGACGTGGTTTTTGCTGGCGACTGGTTTTGCCTTTGAGCTGCCTGCTTTGGCACCGCGACGCACAAAAGGCCAGATGGCAACACCGCTTGCCGGTGGAGCCGCAGCCGCCCGCGTCTTCGGCGGACCCGTCGATGCATCGTCCGACTCTATTTCTACGACCAAGGAGGCCTAGGTCATGGCATCTCAAGTTGAGCTCACCCCATGCGGGGCCATGTTTGACATCTTTAAGCGCGCGGCCCATCTGAGTCATATCGAGCTGTGCGGCTTGGTGCTCTCGTCCCGTCCGCTTGCCGACGGTCGCAGCCCTCAGAGCCGGGCCGCCGATCGCTCCTGGGTCTCGCGCTTTATCGTTCGCGCGCCGGTCGGTACGCTTCAGCAGCGTTTCTTTGCCGATTACGGGACCTCGGCCGCGCGCATTATGTCGCAGCTGGCACTGCGCCAGCGCAATCCCATGGACTCCACGGCTGTGATCAATATGGTGTGCGGTCCTGCAGGTGAACCGATGGTACGTGCGCTCGAAGAGTGCCACCAGGACACGAATCTCTATCGCAACGCGCTCGATCGCCTGTCCCAGGCGGCGGAACTCATGCCCGCCGAGCGCGCCGAGGCCGTGCTGGTGCTGTTTGTCGCCGTCGGTTGTTCGGCGGATGTGCGGTCCTCGGTGAACTATGCCATCGACTACGCGCACGCGACCTGTGGCGGAGGCACATCCACGCCGCGTTCGCTTGGCATGTCGATGACCGCGGGCGAACGCGAACCCGCCCCGGCGCACCCCTTGGGCTTGCTGCGCGTACAAAACAGTTTTGTCGTGAGCGCCCCGCGCTGGATTCAGCCGAGCGAGCAGGGTGTTGAGATTGGCGCGCTGGCCACTGGTGAGGGCGATATTACCGACGTCGGCGACGATGTCTCGGCCCGCCATGCCCATATCTGGTGCGATGCTCAAAATATCTGGCACGTCGAGGACTTGTCGTCCACCAACGGAACCGTGGTGGTAAACGGGGCCACGAGTGTGTGTATTCAAGTAGAGCCCGGCCGCT
>URTZ01000189.1 GCA_900550825.1 uncultured Collinsella sp.
TGACGGTCGACGACCTGTCCCTCGAGCAGCTCAAGGGCATCTTCTCCGGCCAGATCACCAACTGGAAGGAGGTCGGCGGCGACGACGCCAAGATCGTCGTTCTCAACCGCAAGGCCGGCTCCGGCACCCGCGCCACCTTCGAGGCCGCCGTCTTTGGCGACGAGGCCGTCGACTTTAAGGGCGACGCCGAGCTCGACAAGTCCGGCGATGTCCAGACTCAGATGGGCAGCACCGACAACGCCATCTCCTACCTTGACTTCTCGCACTTCGATGACTCCAAGTTCAACGCCATCATGGTCGAGGGCGTCGAGCCCAAGAGCACAAACGTCACCGACGACTCCTTCAAGATCTGGGCGACCGAGCACATGTACTGTGCTAAGGACGCCGACGAGGCCACCAAGGCCTTCCTGGAGTTCATGCTTTCCGACGACGTCCAGGGCAAGCTCGTCGAGGAGCAGGGCTTTATCCCCGTCTCTGCCATGAAGGTCGTCAAGGACGCCAGCGGCAAGGTCTCCGCTAAATAAGTAATCGCCCCGGAAAGGTTTGCAATGGCAAAACAGCTGCCAAAGCGCGACCTTGAGAACGTGGGCCTGGGCGTCACGGGTGCGTGCGTAGCGCTCGTGACGCTTGTCGTTGCCGCGCTCATCTTTATGGTCGCCCAAAAGGGCCTCTCGGCTTTTTTCAAGGACGGCGTCTCGATCGTCGAGTTTTTTATCGGTACCAAGTGGGACCTGGCCAACACGGCCGAAAACGGCCTGCCCTACACTGGCGCCCTGCCCCTGATCGTCACCTCGTTTGCGGTCATGGTGCTCTCCACGCTCATCGCACTGCCCATCGCCATCGGCTCTGCCATCTTTGCGGTCGAGATTCAGCCTAAGTTTGGCTCCAAGGTTTTTCAGCCGCTCATTGAGCTTTTGACCGGTATTCCCTCGGTCGTCTTTGGCCTGATCGGTTTTCACGTGGTCGTCGGCCTTATGAAGAGCGTTTTCCACGTGAGCACGGGTCTGGGTATCTTGCCCGGCGCTATCGTGCTGGCAGTCATGATTCTGCCGACGATGACCACGCTTTCGGTCGATGGCCTGCGCGCCGTGCCCGATAGCTACCGCCAGGGTTCGCTCGCGCTGGGCTACACCCGCTGGCAGACCATCTGGCACGTGGTGCTCAAGTCCGCCATGCCCTCGCTCATGACCGCAGTCATCCTTGGCATGACCCGCGCCTTTGGCGAGACGCTCGCCGTGCGCATGGTCATTGGCGGCATCGAGGCCATGCCGACGTCGCTGCTGTCGCCGGCGTCTACCATCACCACCACGCTCACCACGTCCATGGCGGTCTATGCCGAGGGCTCGGCCCAGGACGACGTTCTGTGGGCGCTCGGCCTGCTGCTGATGGGCATGAGCCTCATCTTTATCCTGATCATCCATCTCATTGGCCGCAAGGGGGCGAAGGCTCGTGGCTAGCACGCGCATCCATATCGACGAGGCGAGACTCGGGCGTGTCCAAAGGCAAGACCGTATCGCCACGGGCGTGCTGACGGCAATCATCGCCATCGTCATGCTCATCGTCGTCTCCATGGTGGCCTACATCCTGTTCGAGGGTATCTCGACGCTGTTCCAGCCGGGCTTTCTCACGCAGCCCGCACGCGCCAACGGAACGCAGGGCGGCGTGCTCTACCAGCTGTTCGACTCGTTCTATCTGCTGCTGATTACCCTGATCATCTCGGTGCCCATCAGCCTGGGCGGCGCGGTCTTCCTAGTTGAATACGCGCCCGACGGTCCCATTCGCGACATCGCCTCGACCGCCATCGAGACGTTGTCTTCGCTGCCCTCCATCGTCGTCGGCATGTTCGGCTTTCTGGTGTTCTCGGTGCAGCTGGGCTGGAAGTACTCCATCATCTCCGGCGCCGTCGCGCTCACCATGTTCAACATCCCCATCCTGGTGCGCGTGATTCAGCAGGCGCTCGAGGACGTGCCGCAGGCCCAGCGCGATGCGTGCCTGGCCATGGGCCTCACTCGCTGGGAGGCCACACTGCACATCCTGATTCCCGAGGCCATGCCCGCCATCGTGACCGGCATCGTGCTTTCGGCCGGCCGCGTGTTTGGCGAGGCCGCGGCGCTGCTCTTCACCTCGGGCATGAGCTCGCCGGTCCGCCTCAACTTCTTGAGCTTTAACCTGTCGAGCCCCACCTGCGCCTGGAACGTGTTCCGTCCCGGCGAGTCGCTGGCCGTGCACATCTACAAGATCTATGGCGAGGGCAGCCCCGAGGCCCAGCAGATCGTCTGGGGCACCGCGGCACTGCTGATGATTTGCGTGCTGCTGTTTAACGTAGTCGCCCGTATCGTGGGCAAGCAACTGGCAAGGAAGATGACGGCCGAATGAGCGATATGAATGCAACGCCCGCAACCGAGGCGGCCACGTCCGATACCCCCCAGGACTTTCTGTCGAGCGTGGGGGAGAGCGAGAAGCGCGTGCGCGTGAGCGGCAAGGCCGTGAGCGACGAGGTCGTGCTCTCCACCAAGGACGTCAACGTGTACTATGGCGACCACCATGCGCTGCACAATACGTCGCTCGACTTCCACAAGGGTGAGATCACGGCGCTCATCGGGCCTTCGGGCTGCGGCAAGTCGACCTTCTTGCGTAGCCTCAACCTGATGAATCGCGAGATTCGCCGCTGTCGCGTGGAGGGCGAGATCAACTACCGCGGGCGCAACGTGAACACCAAGACCGAGAACACGTACGAGCTGCGTCGCTCCATCGGCATGGTGTTCCAGCAGCCAAACCCCTTCCGCAAGTCCATTCGCGACAACATCACCTTTGCGCCCAAGCGCCACGGCATCACCGACCGTGACGAGCTCGACCGCATGGTCGAGGAAAGTCTGCGCGGTGCCGCGCTGTGGGACGAGGTCAAAGACAAGCTCGACAAGAGCGCCTACGCGCTTTCGGGCGGTCAGCAGCAGCGTCTGTGCATTGCGCGCACGCTGGCGCTCAACCCCGACGTAATCCTGTTTGACGAGCCCTGCTCGGCGCTCGACCCCATCTCGACGCTGGCGATCGAGGACCTCATGTCGTCGATCGTGGCCGACCGCGCCATCGTCATCGTGACGCACAACATGGAGCAGGCGTCGCGCGTGTCCAACCGCACGGCGTTTTTCTACATGGGCGATATGGTCGAGTACGACGAGACCGACGAGATTTTCCAGCGGCCCAAGGATAAGCGGCTGAATGATTACCTCACCGGCATGTTCTCCTAGTCCGGGACATGCTTGAGGCCCGCGGCGGCCACGGTTGCCGCGGGACTGATTGGAGAGGCGGGTCATCTCTTGCGGGAGATGGCCCGCCTTTTTGTGTCGTGTGCTGGTGCGCTTGCCCAAAACCACCACGAAGGCGCCCGTCCCCTTTGTGGTGGTTTTCGCTATCATGGAGAACGTTGAATCTCTACGAAGGAGCAGGGCATATGGCGATTCTTTTGGGATGCGATTCCGTCAGCCTAGAGTTTCCCACCAAGCATATTTTCGATAGCGTGACGCTCGGCGTGGGCGAGGGCGACCGCATTGGTATTGTCGGTAAAAACGGCGACGGCAAGTCGACGCTGCTGAGCGTGCTCGCCGGCACGCTGGAGCCCGATGACGGACGCGTGACGCACCGCCGCGGCACGACGATCGGTCTGCTCGGCCAAAA
>URTZ01000190.1 GCA_900550825.1 uncultured Collinsella sp.
GAAGGCGGGACTTACGCCGTCCTGCCGCCCCAACCCGAGGCGGACAAGCCTCACAAGGAGTTTCACATGCAGAAAGTTGCCGTTTCCAGCGAAGGCCCTTCGCTCGACGATATGGTGGACCCGCGCTTCGGGCGGGCGGGAGGTTTCGTCATCGTGAATCCCGAGACGATGGAAACTTCCTACCTCGACAACGGGGCCTCCCAGACCATGGCGCAGGGCGCGGGCATTGAAACCGCCGAGCGCATGTCCGCCGCGGGCGTGACCGTGGTCATCGTGCGCGACGACCTCATCACAGATGGCCCCGCCTTTGCGCAGACGCCGCAGTACCTGGACCTTAAGACCCAGGCCGCCAAGGGCTCCATGCTCAACACGCCCAACACCTTTGGCATCTACGTGTGCGGCAAGGTGTTCCGTTGGGTTGAGAAAACCAGCGGACTTGCCGCCATGGCCGAGCGCAACTGGGCCAAGGCCAATCTGCTCTACGACCTGCTCGAGCACAGTAAACTATTCCACGGCACCGCGCAGACAGACAGTCGCTCCATCGCCAACGTTACCTTCCGCTCCGGCGATACCGAACTCGACGCGGCCTTTGTCGCAGGCGCGGCCGAGCACCAGATTCAAAACGTCAAGGGCCATCGTCTGGTAGGCGGCATGCGCGCTAGCGTCTACAACGCCGTAACCATGGAAGATGTGCAGGCACTGGCCTCGTACATGAAGGACTTCGAAGCGCAGCATAGTTTGAGCCCGCGATCTAACTAGCCCGCAACCCGCGGGCCGACCAGCCACTTCAAACCACCTGTTTAAACCAAACCTGCTAAGGAGTTTTTCATGCGCAAGATCAAAACCATCGACGACATCACCAAGGACGGCAAAGTCGAGTTTGGCGAGGGCTACGAATTTGTGAGCACCGCCGAAGAGGCCGACGCGATCCTGATGCGCTCGACCGACCTGCACGGCTACGAGCTGCCCGAGGGCATCCGCGCCATCGCCCGCTGCGGTGCCGGCGTCAACAACATCCCCGTCGAGGAGTACGCCAAGAAGGGCGTCGTCGTCTTTAACTCCCCCGGCGCCAACAGCAACGCCGTCAAGGAGCTCGTCCTAGGCATGCTGGTGCTCTCGAGCCGCGGCGTGGTGCAATCGATGAACTGGGTGCGCGACAACGCCGACGACCCCGAGATCCAGGTCGATGCCGAAAAGGCCAAGAAGGCCTTTGTGGGCCGCGAGCTCAAGGGCAAGCGCATCGGTGTCATCGGCCTGGGCAACGTGGGCTCCAAGGTCGCCAACGCCTGCGTCGATCTGGGCATGGACGTCTATGGCTACGATCCGTTCATTTCCGTTGAGCACGCGTGGGTGCTGAGCCGCGAGGTGCAGCGCGTGGGCACGCTCGAGGATCTCTGCCGCGGCTGCGACTACCTCACCGTGCACGTGCCCAGCAAGGCCGACACCATCGGCATGATCAGCACCGAGCAGATTAACCTGCTGGCACCGGACGCCGTGCTCATCAACTACGCGCGCGAAACCATCATTGACGAGGACGCCGTCGACGCCGCCCTGCGCGAGGGCAAGCTCAGCTGGTTTAGCTGCGACTTCGCCACGCCCAAGACGGTCAAGATGCCCAATACGTTTATCACCACGCACTCGGGCGCCGGCACCGGCGAGGCCGAGGCCAACTGCGCCGACATGGCCATCAGCGAGCTCAAGGATTACCTGGAGAACGGCAACATCGCACACAGCGTCAACTACCCCGCCTGCAGCATGGGCAAGGCGCGCGCTGCAAGCCGCATTGCCTGCCTGCATGCCAACGTGCCCAACATGATCGGCCAGATCACGGCCATCCTGGCCAAGGACAACGCCAACGTGCAGCGTATGACCAACGAGTCCGCCGGCGAGAACGCCTACACCATGTTCGACACCGACGAACACCTAGACAGCAGCACCATCGAGGCGCTCAAGCAGATTCCGTCGATGTATCGCGTGCGCGTGATCAAGTAGCGCCGACTGACCTGACGGGCAGCTCCCCATGTGGCCTGCCCGTCACTGACATTGAATGCCCGCGGGGGTGCCTTTCGCACGAGAGGCGCCCCCGTTTTTGTGAGCACTCCATTAAATGCACCGAGCCGCTTCTTGGCATACAATCTGTATGTTTACCTAACTATCTGTGAGGTGCCTATGGTTGATACAGATTTTGCTTGGCGGCTTACGCAAGGACTCGTGCGGATCGACAGCTCAGACCCGGGTGCGTATGAGGACGAGATTGAGCGCTATATCAAAGCGTTGGCTGAGGAACGGTTGGCGCAGCTGAGTCATCCGGTGCTCCATGCCGTGCAGGTTGAGGAACTCGAGGTGCTGCCCGGGCGCCGCAACCTTATGGTCACCGTGCCGGGCCAAAGCGACGAGCCGCGACTCGTCTATATCTGCCATATGGATACCGTTACGCTGGGCGATGGCTGGGACGCGGACATTCCGCCGCTCGGAGCGATCGTGCGCAACGATAAACTCTATGGCCGCGGCACCTGCGATATGAAGGGTGGCCTAGCCTGCGCCATTGCCGCACTGGTCCATACGCTCGAGCGCGTGGCGGCAGAAGGCGAGCTGCCCCGCCGCGGCTTTTCGCTCATCTGCTCGGTCGACGAGGAAGATTTTATGCGCGGCTCAGAGGCCGCGATCGATGCCGGCTGGGTCGGCTCGCGTGAATGGGTGCTGGACACCGAACCCACCGACGGACAGATCCAGGTGGCGCACAAGGGGCGCACGTGGTTCGAGATTGAAATGGCTGGCGTAACGGCGCATGCGAGCCAGCCGTGGAAGGGCGCGGATGCCGTCGCCGCCATGGCCGAGGTCGTGTGTTCGCTCCGTCGCGCGTTTGTGGCGCTGCCCGTGCACGATGAGCTGGGGCCTTCGACCATCACGTTCGGCCAAATCGAGGGCGGATATCGCCCCTACGTCGTACCCGACCGAGCCAAAGTCTGGGTCGACATGCGCCTGACCCCGCCGACCGATACGGCCGCCGCGAAGCGCATGGTAGAGCTGGCCATCGCCGGCGCCGAAGCCGCGGTCCCCGGTTGCCATGGCAGCTACATCGTGACGGGCGACCGCCCCGCCATCGAGCGCGACCCGAACTCTCCCCTTCTAGCAGCGCTCAAGCGTGCCGCCGATGACGTGACGGACGCGGACACGACCGTCGGCTTCTTTACCGGCTACACCGACACCGCCGTCATTGCCGGCAAGACAGGTAACCGCAATTGCATGAGCTACGGTCCCGGGTCGCTCGCGCTCGCGCACAAGCCCAACGAATATGTGCCCTACGCCGATATCGTTCGTTGTCAGCAGGTGCTAATCGCGCTCGCCGATAACGTGCTCTGGGACGCGAGCGGCCAAGTTGGGGCATAATAAGCCGCGAACAAACCGACTCGTGCGTTAGGACCGCCCATGAAAGCACTTCCGTTTCCCTGCATCCGCCCGGCTCAGGACCGCGTGCTCGAGGCGCTGCCTGCAATGGGCAGCATCCTGAGCGGCAACGATGCTCTGCGCGGAGCCCTTGCCGATGGTCTGATGCTCAAGGACCCGGGTGCGGCGTATTACGTGTACGAATGCTCGGGCGAGCCGGGACGTGTGACGGGTGTCGTGGCGATCTGCCCGGTTGGTGCGCTGGCGGGCGGCGAC
>URTZ01000191.1 GCA_900550825.1 uncultured Collinsella sp.
TAGCTCCGAAGGAGCAGAGCGGGGGCGCTTCATTGGTCGAGGACGTTTTCAGGGGTTAGCCCGTACGGCCTTCGGGCGAGTGCGTGCGCTACTCAGCCATCTGAGCCTGGACGGCGGTGATGGCCACGACACCCACGATGTCATCGGCGGAGCAGCCGCGCGACAGGTCGTTGACCGGCTTGGCGATGCCCTGCAGGATGGGGCCGTAGGCGTCGGCGCCGGCGAAGCGCTGGACCAGCTTGTAGCCGATGTTGCCGGCCTCGAGGTCGGGGAATACGAGCACGTTGGCCTTGCCGGCGACAGAGGAGCCGGGAGCCTTGAGCTGGGCGACGGTGGGGACGATAGCGGCGTCGAGCTGCAGGTCGCCATCGATGGCGAGTTCGGGAGCCTTCTCCTTGCAGAACTTCACGGCCTCCTGGACCTTCTTGGCGACCTCGCCACCGGCGGAACCCATGGTGGAGTAGGAGAGCATGGCCACGTGCGGCTCAACGTTGCCCATGAAGGTGGACCAGGAGTGAGCGGAGGCGATGGCGATCTCGGAGAGCTCGTCGGAGGACGGGTTGATGTTGAGGCCGCAGTCGGCGAAGATCAGCGTGCCGTCGGTGCCGAACTGCGGGGTGTCGGTGCACATCACGAAGAAGGCCGAGACCAGCTTGGTGCCCGGGGCGGTCTTGAGGATCTGCAGCGCGGGGCGCAGGGTGTCGGCGGTGGAGTGGCAGGCGCCGGAGACCAGGCCGTCGGCATCGCCCATCTTGACCATCATGGTGCCAAAGTAGGTGGCGTCCATCACCTGGGCGCGAGCCTGCTCGATGGTGACGCCCTTCTTGGCGCGGAGCTCGGCAAACTTCTGTGCGTACTCCTCGTGCTTCTCGGCATTGCGTGGGTCGATAACGGTAGCGCCGGGAACGTTGATCTCGTCGGGGTTGCCCAGGATGACGATCTTTGCCAGGCCCTCCTCGATGATTTTGGTGGCCGCGACGATAGTGCGCGGATCCTCGCCCTCGGGCAGGACGATCGTCTTAAGGTCGGCCTTGGCGGCAGACTTCATACGGTTTAGGAAATCACTCATGTTACTCCTTACAAGCGTTTCGCTAAGCTCCAGGCGCCCGGCTGTTCACGAATAAACCCGCTGCTAGCGGGTCTACCTTTCAATTATGTTCGCCGCGGTGCTTGAGCTTTCCTTGTGTGGCAAGCTCATTATAGGACGCATTAGCGCTATAATCGCTCTGATAAATATGTCTCGAAGAATGTTCGAGAAAAGCCCAGCTAACGAGCCCGTGGCTTTTGACAAGGAGTATCGATGCAGATTACCTCAGGCCTGCCTGAAGGCTTTAACGCCGGCGCGTACGACATGATTGTCGTCGGTGCTGGATATGCCGGTGCCGTTTGCGCCCGCCGTCTTGCCGAGACCATCGGCTATCGTGTTGCCGTTTTGGAGCGCCGTAGCCACATTGCGGGCAATGCCTATGACTGCACTGACGAGGCCGGAATCCTGATCCACGAGTACGGTCCGCATATCTATCACACCTTTAACGAGCGCGTGCACAATTTCCTGTCGCGCTTTACCAAGTGGACGGATTATCAGCACAAGGTGCTCGCCAACATCAACGGCACCCTTATGCCCGTGCCCTTCAACCACGCGAGTCTCAAGCTCGCCTTTGGTGACGAGCGCGGCGAGGAGCTGTATCAGAAGCTCGTGGAGACCTTTGGCAAGGATGTCAAGGTGCCCATTATGGAGCTGCGTAAGAAGAACGAACCCGACTTGGCCGAGGTCGCTGATTACGTCTACGAGAACGTCTTTTTGCATTACACCATGAAGCAGTGGGGCCAGACGCCCGACCAGATTGATCCCTCGATCACCGGCCGTGTTCCCGTCTTTGTGGGCGATGATGACCGCTACTTCCCGCAGGCTCCCTTCCAGGGCATGCCGCAGGACGGCTATACCGCGCTGTTTGAGCATATGCTCGACCACGATCTGATTGATGTGTTCTGCGACGTGGACGCCCGCGACCTCTTCGAGATCGACGAGACCACCGTCAAGATCGACGGTAAGGTCTATGGCGGCGAGATCGTCTACACCGGTCCGCTCGACGAGCTGTTCAATCTCGACCTGGGCGCCCTGCCGTACCGTACGCTCGACATGAAGTTCGAGACGCTCGATATGGATCAGTTCCAGCCCGTGGGCACCGTCAACTACACCACGAGCGAGGATTACACGCGCATCACTGAGTTCAAGAATATGACTGGCCAGGTCCTGCCCGGCAAGACCACCATCATGAAGGAATACTCCAAGGCCTATACGCCCGGCTCGGGTGAGACGCCGTACTACGCCATTCTTGAGCCCGAGAACCGTGAGCTCTATGAGCGCTATCTTGAGCGCGTCCAGAACCTGACGAACTTCCACCCGGTGGGTCGTCTGGCCGAGTATCGTTACTACGATATGGACGCTGTGACCAATTCCGCCCTCGATCTTTCGGATGAGATTATCGCCTGCCATGCATAAAGTCATAACATTCGGTATTCCCTCGTATAACGCCGCCAAGGACATGGACCATTGCATCACCTCTATCTTGGAGGGGAGCAATTACGCCACCGATATCGAGATTATCGTGGTGGATGACGGCTCCAAGGACGAGACGGCCGCCAAGGCCGACGAGTGGGAGGCCCGTTACCCTGGAATCATCCGCGCGGTGCACCAGGAGAACGGCGGTCACGGTATTGCCGTCCTTTCGGGTCTGCGCGAGGCGCAGGGCACCTACTACAAGGTTGTTGATTCGGACGACTGGCTTGACGGTGCTGCCCTTTCGACCATGCTGTCGATTCTGCGTGGCTTTGAAGAGCGCGACCAGCGCGTTGACCTGTTTATCTCGAACTACGTGTACGAGAAGGTTTACGAGGGCACGCATACCGCTATTGGCTACAAATTTGCCCTGCCGCGCAAAAAGATCTTTTCTTGGGATCAGATCGGTCATTTCCGCCTGGACCAGAACCTACTCATGCACAGCCTGTGCTATCGCACGGATGTGCTGCGCGAGTCCAACCTTCCCATGCCGCCGCACACGTTCTATGTGGACAACATCTACGCCTACGTGCCGCTGCCGCGTTGCAAGACCATGTACTACGCCGACATCGACCTCTACCGCTACTTTATCGGTCGCGAGGGCCAGAGTGTCAACGAGGCCACGATGGTCAAGCGTCTGGACCAGCAGTTCCGTGTTACGCGTATCATGATGGAGTCGTACCACCTGTACAGCGATGTCGAGTCGTCACGCCTACGTTCGTACATGATGGGCTACTTCACCATGATGATGGCGATCTGCTCGGTGCTCACCAAGCTTTCCGAGGAAGATTGCGCCGACGAGCGCCTAAAGACGCTGTGGAATGATTTGAAGGCCTACGACGAGCGCATGTATCGTCGTGCCCGCTACGGCGTGGTCGGGTTCTTCACCAATCTGCGCGGACGGGCCGGAGACAAAACCACGCTTGGCCTATACCGTCTTGCCTCAAAGATCTTCAAATTCAACTAGCTGCTGAGTAATCGCTGTTGATAGGTTGACTGGGCCCCTTGGCCTTTAGTTTGCTACTGCGAACAGTCCTGCTCGCACGGAAAGCACATTAAGTGCTTTCCGGCTCGTGCGGAACTTG
>URTZ01000192.1 GCA_900550825.1 uncultured Collinsella sp.
CGTGCCCTCTGCGTCGCGGCCGATGGCAAGCTCGAGCGGACCGCCCTTCACATAGGGAAGCACGTCGCCCAGGTTGACGTTCTGGCGCTTGCGATTGGGGATCTCGATACCCACAAGCGAGGTGCCGGGGATCGGGGCAAAGATACGCACCGACTGGGCAGCAAGCGATAGCGCGATATCGTCCTCGAGGCTCGAAATCTTGCTCACGCGCTCGCCCTCGCCAGGTTGCAGCTTAAAGGTCGTCACCGTGGGGCCGGCGATCCAGCCGACCACGCGGGCACTGCGGCCAAACTCAAGCAGCGTGGACTGCAGTGACTCGGCAGTCTGCTCAAGCTCTTTGTCCGAGGACGCGGCGGAAGCCGACTGCGGGTTGGCGCGCAGGATCTCGAGCGGCGGAAGCTTAAGGCCATCCTCTTCTTCGCCCTCGTTATCCGCGGGGGCATTGACCGCTCGCCCATCGCTAGAAGTAGGCGCCTCGGCAGCGCCCGCGACAGCCGTATCGGCAACCTTGGAATGCTTCAAGAAGTCGGGAATCTGAGGTGCTGCCGAGACAGGATTCACGGCAAACGGCGGCTCGGACTCGTCGATCTTATCGGAGTCGTCTTCCATCGAAAGCTGACCGGTTACCTGGTCGCGCTTTGCATGGCAACGCGGCAGCAAAGTTGTCTTTGCGGTCTCAATCGGAGCCTCGTCGTCCTCGTCATCGCCCTCGGTGAGCTCAATCTCGCTATCGGACCAAGACGGGTCGGGCTCGCTCGTGTTGAGTTTGGGCACAGCCTTGCCCTTCTTGGCATGGCGGCGCGGCAACAGTGTGGTCTTGGCCCGCTCAGCTTCCACGGCCTCGGACACGTCGACAAACGGGTCATCGTCCTCATCGTCATCGTCCAAAACCGGGTCCACATCGTTGCCCATAACCGTGGTCACGGCAGCATCGGAGCCCTTTTGACGAAGAATGCTCAAGTGCGGACGGGCAACGCCGGGCACCGACAGGGCTTCGTCGTCACCCCACGGGCTCGCGTTGACGTCGGAACGACGGCGCTCGGCAAAATCGGCCGCACGGTCGCGAGCAGAGCGCAGCACGCCACCCACCGAAAAGCCGATGATGACAAAACCAACGACGGCCAGACCCAACAGGACCACCATCGCGATAGGCTTACCCAGTGCATTCTGCAGCGCACTCGCAATAAACGCACCGATGTAGCCACCCGAGGCGGACAGATTTTGCGGCGTAAACATAAGGTCACACGAGTCGCTCGTACCCGGCACCATCAGCGAAAGAATGGAGACGACGGCGATAAAGACCACGGCTCCGCCCGCGACCGAGCGAATGTTGAGCGGCGAGTCCTCACCTAAAAAGAGCGTGGCGGCAAACAGCAAAATGACGATCGGCAGCACGTAGGCGCCCAGACCAAAGCCTAGGTGGTAGAAACCGGCAACCGCAGCCGTCACGGGTGCGGTCGCCGGCGAAATCACGGCAATGAAGGACGCAATCGCCAAAACGGCAATGACCACGCCGGCGATATCGCGGTTGGCCGAAGGCTCGACCAGGGGCTCAAAATCGTCGAACTCGGCCTCGTGGCCCTTATTGGCACGAAGATGGGAACCGGCACCCTTAGCAGATGCCGGTTGGTTGTTGGCTTTATTGCCTTTGGCGTTTTGTGCAGATCCGCGCGCCAAACTAAACCTCCATGACGACCGGGATGATCATCGGACGAGTGCGCGTACGGCTCCAGATAAAGTTAGAGAGCGAGTCACGCACGGCCTTACGAATGGCATCGGAACCGCTGCTCGTAAAGCTGAACTTGCCCTTCTCGATCGTCTTCATGATGGACGCGGAGGCATCCTCGGAGAACTGGTCGTCGATGGCAAACGAGACGCCGCGGCCCGAGAACTCGATGGCCTCGATCTTCTTGTGCTTGAGCGAGACAATGGCAACAGCGGTAACCATACCGTCGTTGGCGAGCTTCTGACGATCGCGCAGGACGATGGGGTCGGTATCGCCGATACGCAGGCCGTCGACGTAGACGACGCCGGACTCGACGGGCGTACCACGCTTGACGATACCGCCGCGCATCTCGAGCGTGTCGCCGTTATCGAGGATAAAGATATGATCGTCCTTGATGCCCATCTTGCGGGCCAGCTGGGCATGGGCGCGCAGATGCACGGCCTCACCGTGAACCGGCATAAAGTACGTGGGCTTGGCCATGGCCATCAGGAGCTTGAGCTCCTCCTGGCTACCGTGACCGGAAACGTGAACGAGGGCGCGGTTCTTATCCCACACGTCGCAGCCGAGCTTGGCCAGGCTGTTGACGACCTGCTGGACGGCTTTCTCATTGCCGGGAACAGGAGTTGCCGAGAGGATAACGGTATCGCCCTCGTGGATGGAGAGCGTCTTGTGCTCGCCATTGGCCATGCGGGACAGGGCCGACAGCGGCTCGCCCTGCGAACCGGTGCACATGACAACAATCTTGTCGTCAGGCAGGTTATCAATGTCAAAGGCATCGATGATATCGGCGTCGTCGATGTTGAGGTAGCCCAGTTCGCGCGCCACGCGGGTGTTAGTGAGCATGGAGCGACCGGTCACAACGACCTTACGGCCGCACTTGCGGGCGGCATCGCAGATCTGCTGCAGGCGATGGATGTGGCTCGAGAACGACGCGACGAACACACGGCCCGGGGCGTTCTTGATGGCGTGCAGCAGGTTGGGTCCAACCTCGGCCTCGGACTTGGTAAAGCCCGGAACCGTGGCGTTAGTGGAGTCGGAAAGCAGCAGGTCGATACCCTGCTTGGCAAAGCGGCTGATGGCGGCATAATCGGGCGTGACGCCATCGATGGGCGTCTGGTCGAGCTTAAAGTCACCGGTGTGCATAACGGTGCCCTGGTTGGTGCGAATGAACACGCCCAGAGCACCCGGAATGGAGTGCGTCATCGAGAAGAAGTCGAGCGAGATGCCGCCGAGGTTGACATGGCTGCCACCCTTGACCTCGCGGAACTTGGGTGCGCGGATGCGGAACTCAGAAAGCTTGCCCTCGATAAAGCCAAGCGTCAGCTTGCTCGAGAAGATGGGCACCTTATTGTTGAGGTCCTGCAGCAGATACGGAAGCGAACCGGTGTGGTCCTCGTGGCCGTGGGTGACGACGATACCGCGGAGCTTCTCCTCGTTCTCTAGAACATAGGTGTAGTCGGGAAGCACCAGGTCGATACCAGGCTGGGAGTCATCCGGGAACATGAGGCCGGCGTCGACGAGCACCATGTCGTCGCCGCACTCGAAGACCGTCATGTTCTTGCCGATGCCGTCAAGGCCACCGAGCGGAATGATCTTCAAAGGAGATGATTTTTTAGCTGCCATAGGTTAGTGTGGTTTCCTTTCTTCGAAACGGGTCTGGAACAACCGACGGGGCGCTTCTGGCAAACCGACCGCCGGGAACGTACAAACATGCATCACGGAGTCGATGCAATAACCACAGTATGATACCCATTTGCACAACAACAGACCACCCATGCATCAAAGCCCCATCTGAACCGGTCTATCCCGCCGGTTTCCCGTGGGGCGGGCACTGATGAAGTTTCCTGCTCTACAGTCCTGCTCACGACGGAGGCCACATTAAGTGGCCTCCTGTTCGTGC
>URTZ01000193.1 GCA_900550825.1 uncultured Collinsella sp.
ACAGGGATGCGATGGGAGCGCGCCAGCATAGATATCGCAATAGGCGGCATCGATGTGATAGCGATAAGTCACCGAGAATGAATGTTCAGTCGAAGATATCCAAGAGGCAGTACGAGCCGAAACGTTTTCAGAGGCAACGGTACCCTCCGACGTCATATCGAGAACCTCGATTTGAGACTGTTGACGACAGGCGGCAGCAACAGGTAGCCACGCGCGAACAGTCTCTCCCTCCAGAGCCCCGGGGACAGACACGGATGCCTTAAGCGTGATGACGCGAGTCAACCCGTTTTGCGACTCCATCTCCCTGAGCATCTGGTTACGCAGCGCTATGCCGTCCGTAGAATCGGGACGCAGGCCCGGAACCTCCTTGGGGTACACGCGAAGCGAATCGAGGAAGTTATCGAGAACAAACAGCTCGCCATCGATAAAGCGCCAGTCAATACGCTTGCGATTAATCAGGTCGTCAAACTGCTCTTCGGTAAACTCTGGCCACTCCTCGCGAATCATCGCAATGGCTCGATCACGCGACACCGAAAAATGAAGCGGCGTCTCGAGCATGCGATACCGCTCGGCACGAACACAAGCAGCAAGCGAAGGCTCGGGGTTCTGTTCCAAAAGGCGATCGCAGGCAGCAACAGCCTGCGTCAAATAGCCGGCATCCTTGAGACGAAGAATCTCGGGCGGCAGTCCAATATCGAGATGACGAAAGTCATCACAGCAAACATCAACAGAGCAACCAACAGGACCCTCGTCAATAACCTTCCCATCCGAAGGCAGCACATCAATAACAGCCATACCAAACTCCAAGTCATTAGAACTCTTGAAGCCCATTGTAGCGAGATAAAAAAGAAAGCCCCAATAAAGGAACCCTCAACACCGATAAACGGTACCTATTAAAAATGAATTCAGCCCAGTAACCCTGCGGCGTTAAACGAAGGAAGCCCCGTCCCCCGGAACTGTTTCCTTGGCGCGACTTCTGGCGAAGCCAGGTGAGCGCAAAGGAAACAATGTAGGGGGACGGGGCTTCCGGCGGGAAGTTTAGCGACGCTTACGCCTTGTTGACGGAGCCAAACTCCTCCATGAGCTCCTTGGTGCGAGCAACGATGTTGTCGCGACCAGGCTTGAGGAGCTTGCGGGGGTCGAAGCCCTTGCCCTGCTGATCCTTGCCAGCCTCGATGTACTCGCGGACGCCCTTGGCGAAGACGAGCTGCAGGTCGGTGTTGACGTTGATCTTGGAGATGCCCAGGGAGATGGCCTTCTTGATCTGATCCTCGGGGATGCCGGTGCCACCGTGCAGGACGAGGGGCAGGTCGCCGGTCTGAGCCTTGATCTCGCCCAGACGCTCGAAAGAAAGGCCAGCCCAGTCGGCGGGATACACGCCGTGGATGTTGCCGATGCCGCAGGCGAGGAAGTCGACGCCCAGGTCAGCAATCTGCTTGCACTCAGCGGGGTCAGCGAGCTCGCCGTTGGAGGTCACGCCGTCCTCGGTGCCGCCGATGCCGCCGACCTCGGCCTCGATGGACATGCCCTTGGAGTGGGCAAGCTCAACGAGCTCCTTGGTGCGGTCGAGGTTAAGCTGGAAGGTCTCCTCATGAGAGCCGTCATACATGATGGACGTGAAGCCGGCCTCGATGCACTTGAAGCAGTCCTCGTAAGAACCGTGATCGAGGTGAAGGGCGACGGGAACGGTAACGCCCGTGGCCTCGACGGCAGCCTTGACCATGTCGGCGCAGACCTTGAAACCGCCCATCCACTTAGCGGCACCAGCGGTGCACTGAAGGATCAGCGGAGACTTGGCCTCCTCGGCGGCCTGGAGAATAGCCAGGGTCCACTCGAGGTTGTTGGTGTTGAAGGCACCGAGAGCGTACTTGCCGGCCTCGGCCTTCTTGAGCATGTCTGCTGCGTTGACGAGCATAAAAGAAACCTCCTGTAAGGTTGCTCCGATAACGCCTGAGATTTTACCACGGCGCACCCGAGCATAAACGTTCGTTTGTTCACGAATATCGTCCAAACAGACTTTTTTTGACCGTTTGCCCTACGGAATCGACCCGTTGGGGAAAAATAGCTTGACGTTTGGACGCTTCTCGTGCTTTAGAAGCTGACTATAAAGCTACACCTGCATGAAAGGGTTCTGCATGAGCTCGCGTGCCATGGTGGTCGAATCGCCATGGCCGGTTAGGCAAACGGTATCGGGCGGGAGAAGCCGGGCGAGCTTGGAGAGCGAGCGCAGAATCGCCGCCTCGTCGCCACCGGCAAGATCGGTGCGGCCGTGGCTACCCGGGAACAGGGTGTCGCCAACAAAGGCGATGCATCCCTGCTCGGTGGCAGCAAACAAGACGATCCCGCCCGGCGTATGCCCTGGCGTCTCGATCACCTGCAGGCAGATATCGCCCACCTCGAGAGCATCGCCCTCGGCGAGTAGGCGCGTCGGCTCCCCGGGGTCGGGCGTCTCAATGCCCCACATAGCTCGCTGTTCCTCGATGTTCGCATGCGGCACCGCCACATCCTTAGCACACAGCTCATACTGGCAGCCCTCGCCAACGGCGGTTCGTACGCCGGCAACACCACCAACATGATCGGCATGGCCATGAGTGCAAACGGCGCCAAGCATGCGTACGCCGGGATGCTCGGCTCGAACATGCTCCACCAGGCGCTCGCCTTCCCATGCGGGGTCGATAATCACGCACTCATTGTCCGAAATAACAGCATAGCTATTGGTCTGAATGGGACCGTTTACGAGCGTCTCGATCTCGACCGATCCCTTGGGAGTTACATCCAAGGACACAGCACTCATGTCCCTCTCCTCTCTATAGAACTCGAGGCATCAAACGATGCCTCGAGTGTAGCGAATGTCGATAATGTGGCACGTTCGTCGCGACTAAACGCGGCGCTTAAGCTGGGCTCCACCCTCGCCGGGCATCAGGCGGCGCGCGTCGTAGACCGAGTCAACGCTGCTGATAGAAGCCAGCAGCGGATCCAGACCACTCGCGTCCGAGATCTCGACCATAAAACGCAGGGTCGCAATGCCCTCGCGGTTGGTCGAGGTGGCGGCGGAAAGGATATTGCCGCCTGCATCGCCAATGGCAATGGTGACGTCCTTGAGCAGGCCCATACGATCCAAGCACTCGACCACAATCTCGACCTGGAAAAGCGTATCGGCAGCACCATCCCACTCTACGTCAATCATGCGCTCGGGGTGCTCCATGAGGCCCTTGACGTTGGGGCAGTTGGCACGATGCACCGAGACACCTCGGCCGCGCGTGATGAAGCCGACGATATCGTCGCCCGTCACCGGATTGCAGCAATGCGCCAGACGGACCAGCAGACCGCTGTTGCTCTCGCCCTTGACGATAATGCCGTTGCTCGCGCTCTTGCCGCGCTTTTGCGGCTTGCGGTTGGAGCCGCGGGCAGGCTGCTTGACGACCTCGGCGATAGCCTCGGCCTTGGTGAGCTGTTCCTCGGGCTTGGGGTCCAAGATTTGCTCGACCTTATTGCCCACAGCGCGCGGGGCAACCTTGCGCTCATCAAGGGCACCGGGTTCTCGGCGCTGCTGTACTTCTTCCTGTGCTTCATCCC
>URTZ01000194.1 GCA_900550825.1 uncultured Collinsella sp.
AAGACGGAAAGCACATTAAGTGCTTTCCTTTGCGTGCGGAACTCGCGACAAACTTCATGCCCTCCGGTCCGCCCCGGGAGCCAGGTTAACTAATTCGGGCCCGGCATTCAGAAAAGTCAGTGCAGCAAAATGGCGATGCAGATGTTGCGAACAAGAAAGGGGCACGTTGCTGAAACGTGCCCCCTATGAGTGGGGTATGAGGCTAGCGCTCGTAGATTACGTTACCTGCCAGGTAGGTGGCCTGAACCTTGGTGGCTTGCAGTTCTTGGGGGTCGATGGTGAGTGGGTTTTGATCCAGGACTACCAGGTCGGCGTATTTGCCGGGCTCCAAGCTGCCGAGGTTTTGCTCGTCGCCTGCCGCGTAGGCGCTGCCCAGGGTGTAGTTGCGCAGAGCTGTTGCCGCATCGATACGCTCGCTCGGTAACCAGCCGCCCTCGGGCCAGTGGCTTTTGGGGTCTTGGCGCGTGATGGCCGTGTAGAGCACGTTCATGCTGGTAACGGCTGTGATGGGACTATCGGTGCCGAAGGCTTGGCGGATGCCGCACTGCTTATAGGTCGCAAACGGCCACATGATGCGGCTGCGCTCCAGGCCCAGGTCGCGCTCCGGTCCACCCGGGTCGAGTGTAATGTGGCAGGGCTGGCTCGAAGCAACCACGTTGAGCTTGCGCAGGCGATCGATGTCCTCGGGCAAGAGGTTCTCCAGATGCTCGAGCGTGTTATGACTGTGCTGGGGCAGGCCATACAGTTCGGCGGCCTCCTCAAAGATATCGAGCGCGGCATGGATGGCACCGTCGCCGATGACGTGGATGCGCACGGTGTGACCGCGCTCCGCGGCAGCGAGGACCAGTTTGCGCATACGCTCGGCAGGAACCGTCAGGCGGCCTTGATCGCCCGGGAAGCGCGGGTTGGTATAGGGCTCGGTGAGATATGCCGTGTGTTCGCTCGACACGCCGTCGAAGAACTGCTTAAAGCCTGGCGCCGAGAGCAGCGCGTTGTTCGCGTAGCGGGTCTGCAGCTCTTCCAAGCGCGACTGGTCATCCAGCAGCGTGGGGAACAGATGGGCTCGGATGCCCAACTTGCCGGCTGCCTGTAGTTTGTCGTAGACGTCGTCGCGGATAAAGTCGCAGCCCGGCATGGGCATGAGCGACATGTCGCAGATCGAAGTGATGCCCTGCTCGGCCATACGCCTCATTTGATCGACGTAAGCGCTTGCAATGCGATCCTCCCCCAGCCACTCAAGACAGCGCGGCAGCAGCTGCATAGCAGCCGCCTCGTGAGCAATGCCCGTGAGCTCGCCGTTTGCGTCCTTGTCGTAACTGCCGCCCGCTGGCGGCTCGCTGTCGCGTGTGACGCCGAGCGCCTCGAGTGCGCGGCTGTTGAGCCAAAGCGTGTGCCCGTCGCCCGAATACATAACGCAGGGACGATCGGGGAATGCCGCATCGAGCGACGCCTTGGTAGGATGCTCGGGCGGATCCCAACGGTAGTCGCGCCAGCCCTGCGTCACAACCCAAGCGTCATCGGGCAGGTCCCGGGAAAACTCGAGCGCGTGCTGCACTAGCGCAGCCTCGGACGTGCCCATATCCATGAGCATGTACGGCGAGGAACCGACCGAGGTATGGAAGAAGTGCAGATGAGCGTCATGAAAGCCGGGGCAGACAAACTGCTCGCCGTAGTCGATAACCGACGTGGCGGCAGGCGCGGCGGCAATCACGTCATCGGGCGCACCGACTGCGACGATATGGTCGCCTGCGATGGCAATCGCCAGCTCGCGGGCGGTATCGATGCCGTCTTGCGCGGTAAAGACGTTCTTGGAGCGGATAATCCGATCGATATGTTGCATGGGCATCCCCATCTCTGGCAGGAAATTCAACACCCCCGAGTGTACTCCCCCGCCCTTGCAACAAAACCCCAAGCGGCAAACGGCAACTTTACCAGCCCTAGCGGCAGGTGGCATACTGGAGAGAGCCTGTACGATTTTGCGATCAACCCAGCAAGGAGCAAATCGACCATGACGAAGACCAAGGCACAGCAGATTATGGCGGCGACCGAGGCTCGCGCGGCTGACGACGTCACCGCAGCCATCAAAGATATCGCTACCGAGTTTGAACCCTATATCATCAAGCAGCGCCGGCACTTCCATAAGCACCCGGAGCTGAGCCTCGCCGAGGAGCGCACGACCTCCGACATCGCCAACCAGCTCGATGCCATGAATATCCCCTACGAGCGTCCCCTTAAGACGGGCCTTGTGGCGACCCTTCGCGGCACCGCGCCCGACGCCTATCGCGAGGACGGCACGCCACGCCGCCGCATCCTGCTGCGCGCCGACATCGACGCCCTGCCCGTCACCGAGCAGACCGGCGAGGAGTTCGCCAGCGTCAACGAGGGCTGCATGCACGCCTGCGGCCACGACTGCCATATCGCCATGATGCTCGGCACGCTGCAAATCCTGCGCCATATGACCGACGACATCCACGGCGAAGTCCGCATCGTCTTCCAGCCCAGCGAGGAAAACGGCCAGGGCGCCAAACTCATGATTGGCACGGGTGTGCTCGACGGCGTCGATGGCGCCTACGCCGCGCACATCTGGAGTGAGGTCGACGCCGGCACCGTGAGCTGCGAGCCCGGACCGCGCATGGCCAATACCGACTGGTTCCGCATCGATGTCCGCGGCACCTCGTGCCACGGCGCCATGCCCCAGCGCGGCCACGACGCCGTCATGGTGGCCGCCGAGATCGTCAATGCCCTGCAGACCATCGTTTCGCGCGAGATCAGCCCCTATGAGCCGGCTGTCATCACCGTCGGCGAGCTGCACGGCGGCACCGCGCGCAATGTTATCGCCGGCACGGCCTACCTCGCCGGCACGGTGCGCACCTACGGCGATTCGACCCACGAGGAAATGCCGGAGCTTATGCGCCGCATCGTGGAGCATACCGCGGCCGCCTTGGGCGCCGAGGCAGAGCTCACCGACTACACCATCGCCAACTACAAGGTCGAAAACGAGGTCGCCTCGAGCGAGCGCTGCCGTCAGGCTGTAATCAAATGCCTGGGTCCCACCGGTCAAGGCCATTACCGCGGCACGCTTTCGGGCGAGGATTTTTCGGAGTACCTGCGCCGCGTACCGGGCGTGCTCGCCTTTGTTGGCACGCGCAACCCCCAGATTGGTGCCACGTACGCCCAGCATTCCTGCTTTTACAAGATTGACGAGACCGTGCTGGCAAAAGGCTCCATGGTGGCCGCCCAGTATGCTATCGACTTTTTGGCCGAGCCCACGCAAGAGGAGCTCGACGGCCCCGCGATTACCGCGGTCGCCGAAACCAACCCCGATCTGGCCGCCAAGTTGCGCTCTGCCAAGGCGACGACCGCCGAGGCTCGCGACGCCATCCATGATGCCCGAACGGCTCGCCATGCCGCGATCAAGGGCATCCACGACGCACGCGCTGCTGCACGCCGCGAGGAGAAGCACGACGAGTAATCGATTCGCTGGCATCTCGCAGTCATAGCCACATCGCGATGTCAAAGCGGGGGCGGACGTT
>URTZ01000195.1 GCA_900550825.1 uncultured Collinsella sp.
CCTGCCGGCCACCCGCAACGAGGAGGTCGTCGACGAGGTCATGGACGACCCTGAGCGCTCCCTGTGCTGGGTTGAGGCCGAGAACCGCAAGCACTCCATCCGCGCTCTCCTTGCCGCCCTGGGCAAGCGCACCCCGCTCAACGACGAGGGTGTCGAATACTCCGCCAAGGCTGAGCTCCACGCCGCTCTCAAGGCTCTCGAGCAGCTCTAAGCCTCAAGGCCGCTAAAAGTACGTTTGCGGGCGGCGGATACTCGTCTCCTGTCGCCCGCTCACCGAGGCTCAAGCAATTGCCTTAGTACCTTGGGCCTCGGATCTGTCCAAGACTGAGCGAAGGAGCTCATCATGAGCGACGGAAAGAAAAAGCTTTCCTTCTTGACGGTCATTTCGACCATCATCTGCGTCGTCTTCGTTTGCGAGGCCGCCGCTCCTGCTGCTGCCATTGGCAACCAGCAGTTCTTCTGGTGGATCTTCCTGATCCTGACCTTCCTGCTCCCTTATGGCATGGTTGTTGCCGAGCTCGGTACTACCTATGACGGCGAGGGCGGCATTTACGACTGGGTACGCGATGGCCTGGGCGACAAATGGGGCGCCCGCATTTCGTACTACTACTGGGTTAACTACCCGCTGTGGATTGCCTCGCTGGCTACCATGTTCCCCGACATTTTGGGTATGGTCTTTGGCGTCGAGTTCAACTTGATCGCCAAGATGGGTATCGATCTTGCCTTTGTGTGGATCGTCTACCTCATGGGCCGCTCCAAGGCGTCCGACTCCGAGTGGGTCCTTAACGGTGGCGCCATCATCAAGGTCGCCGTCGCGGTTATCGTTGGCGCTCTGGGCATTTGGTATGCCATGGAGAACGGTTTTGCGAACGACATGTCCGCTGCCACCTTCCTGCCCGAGCTCACCAACACCAACGCTCTCGGTTACCTGTCGATCATCATCTTTAACTTCATGGGCTTCGAGGTCATCTGCACCATGACCGACGACATGGCCGATCCCGCTCGCGATATCCCCAAGGCTATCATCGTCGGTGGCCTGTCCATCGCTGTGATCTACCTGTTCGCTGGCTTTGGCATCGGCGCTGCTGTGCCGGCCGATTCCATCGACCCCGACTATGGCATGATTGTCGCAGTCCAGACCATGGTGGGCGACTCCATGATCTTTAAGGTCATCTGCATCGCCTTCCTGATCACCCTGTTCGCCAACATGGCCGCTTGGTCCTTCGGCGTTAACTCCGTTGCTCGCTACGCTGCCGAGCACGGCAACATGCCCAAGGTCTTCGCTTCGATGATCTCTGACGACGATATGCCCAACGGCGCCAACCTGGTCAACGCTATCGTTGCCTCCTTGGTGTTGTGCCTGCAGCTGGTTCCCATCGACGCCATCTCCAACGGTGTCTTCTGGATGCTCTTTGGCACCTCCGTCGTCTTCCTGCTGCTCACCTACATCCCGATGTTCCCGGCGTTCCTCAACCTTCGTAAGAACGACCCGAACCGTGAGCGCATCTTCACGTTCCCGTTTAAGGGCGCCATGATGAAGGTTATGCTGGCCATCCCCTGCATCGAGCTGATCCTGGCCATCGTCGCGACGCTGGCTCCGTTCTCCGTCGATGAAATTGGCGACAAGGTCCCGATGATCGTTATCTTCATCGTGCTCGTGCTCATCGGCGAGGTCGTCCGCGTCGTCAGCGCCAAGGGCCGCGAGACCGAGTACAAGGGTCTCACCCCTGAGCTGGCTGCTCAGCGACTCGCTGAGGAGGCCGCCGAGGCCGAAGAGGACTAGAGCACCCGGATTCGGGGCTCCAACCCTCCTCGCGTACCAAAGTACGCTTCGTCGGGCTTGTCGCTCCCGACTCCAGGCACGCTAGCCTCTTCGGGGGCGTGCCCAAAGCGACAAATTTGCTCACTATTTCCTGGGACGGGTGCGAGCGATAGCTCCGGTAACCACCGCCCGCCCCAACCTCTCTCTTTCGTATCCTTCGTGCGTATGTCTCCGCGCACTTGGCTACGTCGTCGCTCGCCGGTGCGACTCCGTGAAAACCGGTACCGGGCGCCCCGACCTTTGCCGGGGGACGGGCACCCACTATCTCTTGGTTTTTAGGCCGCGGGTAACCCGCCCGCGGCAAGCGATCGTTCGATTTGGAGGAAATCTTATGCGTACGATCACCGAGTCCGAGTCCACTCCCAAGGCCGACGGCTTCTTCATGCCTGCTGAGTTTGCCCCGCAGGATCGCGTGTGGATGGGCTGGCCCCACCGCACCGACACCTGGGCCCACGGCGCCAAGCCGGCTCAGAAGCAGTATGCCGCCATCGCTCGCGCCATCGCCGAGTTCACCCCGGTCACCATGTGCGCCAACCAGGCCGACTACGCCAACTGCAAGGCCGTCTTCGAGAACGACGAGAACGTCACCGTTATCGAGATGACCACCGACGACGCTTGGTTCCGCGACACCGCCGCCACCTACGTCATCAACGGCAAGGGTGAGAAGCGCGCCAACCACTGGCACTTCAACGCCTACGGCGGTCTCGTCGATGGCCTTTATTTCCCGTGGGACAAGGACGAGCAGATCGCCCTCAAGATGGCCGAGCTCTCCGGCTGCCGCCGCTATCGTCCCGATGACATGATCCTCGAGGGCGGCTCCATCACCGTCGACGGCGAGGGCACCCTTGTCGTGACCGACCAGTGCCTGCTTTCCCCGGGCCGCACCTGCTCTGCGGTTCTGGAGGAGGAAGAGGATCCCGAGTCCATCTGGCCCAAGTACCACAAGAAGTTTGAGCCCTGGAGCGAGGAGCTTCGCGCCTACATGGACGAGCACCTCAAGGATTACCTGGGTGTCGAGAAGGTCATCTGGGTCAAGGAGG
This sequence comes from uncultured Collinsella sp., assembly GCA_900550825.1. GTDB lineage: Bacteria > Actinomycetota > Coriobacteriia > Coriobacteriales > Coriobacteriaceae > Collinsella. The sequence continues at coordinate 2,863 of URTZ01000195.1, forward strand.
GCATCGACCCCGAGGAGACCAACGGCCACATCGATGACGTCGCCACGTTCATCGCCCCGGGCGTCATGGCCTGTATCTGGACCGACGATCCCGAGTATCCGTTCTACGAGCAGTGCCACGCTGCCTACGAGACCCTCTCCAACGCCGTCGACGCCAAGGGCCGCAAGATGAAGGTCTACAAGCTCTGCATGCCCGTGAACCCGCTGTTCATGGACCAGGCTTCCTGCGACACCATCGACGCCGACGAGAACGCCGAGCCGCGCGTTCCCGACGAGCCGCTGATCGCCTCCTACATGAACTACCTGGTCACCAACCACGGCGTCATCGTCCCGCAGTACGGCGACGAGAACGACCAGCTGGCCGTTGACACGCTCCAGAAGATCTATGACGAGGTCTGGGGCGAGGGCGTCTACAAGTGCGTCGGCGTTCAGTCCGAGCAGGTCGTCTTCGGCGGCGGCAATATCCACTGCATTACCCAGCAGGAGCCGTCGGCGTAACTCAGGCACGCCACCTTGGCGTTCACTCGTCGCTTACGTAGCGTCAGTACGCTACACTCCTCGTTCGCGCCAATCTGGCGCACCTGAGCACGCCGAGTAAACGTCTGGCTTTCCGAGGCACCCCATTTCGCCGCTCAAACCGTCGCTCGCGTACCAAAGTACGCTTCGCT
>URTZ01000196.1 GCA_900550825.1 uncultured Collinsella sp.
GCGAGGTCGAGTCGTATCTCCATCTGGACGAAAAGCGCACGCGCGTGACCGAGCTCGAGGCCAAAAGTGTTGCCCCTGGCTTTTGGGATGACGCCGACGCCGCCCGTGCCACCATGGAGGAGATCGCGCGTACCAAGGAAGATATCGCTGCCGTGGACACCGCGCGTGGCGAGCTTTCCGATGCCCGCGCCGCGCTGGAGCTTGCCGAGGAGATGGGGGATGACCCCGACGCCGTCGCCCTTCGCGAGGAGGCTACAGCCACGGCTGAGCGCCTGGCCCGTGCCATCGATGAGCTTGAGCTTTCGAGCTGGTTTACCGGTGAGTTCGATCACGGCGATGCCATTGTGACTATCAAGCCCGGACAGGGTGGTCTGGAGGCCCAGGACTGGACCTTCATGCTCTTTAAGATGTACATGAAGTACTGCCAGCGTCGCGGCTGGAAGGTCACCATCAACGACTGTCCCGCAGCCGAGGTCATCGGCATCGACCGCGCGACCTTTACCGTCGAGGGCAAGGACGCATTTGGCATGCTGCGCGCCGAGGCCGGCGTCCACCGCTTGGTGCGCATCAGCCCCACCGACGACAAGAAGCGCCGCCAGACCACGTTTGCCGGCGTCGAGGTCATCCCCGTGCTACCTGACGATATCGACATCGAGATCAGTCCCGACGACATCCGCGTGGACGTGTACCACGCGAGCGGCCCGGGCGGTCAGGGCGTCAACACCACTGACTCCGCCGTGCGCGTGACGCATTTTCCCAGCGGCATTGTGGTCACCTGCCAAAACGAGCGCAGCCAGATCCAGAACAAGGCCGCGTGCATGCAGATCCTCAAGGCTCGCCTGTACGAGATTGAGCTCGAGAAGCGTGCTGAGGCGCTCGATGAGATCCGCGGACCCAAGACCACGATTGGTTTTGGCAACCAGATTCGCAGCTACGTGCTCTACCCGTACCAGATGGTCAAGGACCTACGCACGGGCGTGGAGACCAGTAATGTCGAGGCCGTTCTTGACGATGGCGACCTGGACCCGTTTGTTATTGGCTACCATCGCTGGGCCACCGGCAACGCTGACGCGGAGACCCCATCTGCATAAACCGCCCGGTTTATGTGGAAATGGATTAAAACCCTCCGAGCAGGGTGGTTTTGTATCCAAAGCAAACCCTGCGCAGGGGTGGTTTTTGTCCGGCGAATCGGTAGAATCGAATACAGCAAGAAGTTCGAAGCGCATCCGTTTGGGTGCGCTTTTTTGAGGGAGGCAGCATGGCATATCGTCTGGACATCAAGCGCATTCTTTCGATGAACTTCTTTCACGATCTGCCCCAGATCATGTTGGGGTGTGCCTTGGCCGCCATCGCGACCGACCTGTTTTTGATTCCCAACGGCCTTGCTGCCGGTGGCGTTACGGGCCTTGCCACCATTATCCAGGCGGTCGGTGCATCGCGCGGCCTATCGCTTCCCGTTGGTATTCAGACGATCGTGATGAACGCCTTGCTGCTGCTGGTCGTTATGCGCGAGGGCGGCATGTTCTACGTGGTGCAGACCGCGACGGGCTTTGTGCTGCTGGGCTTCTTTACCGATCTGTTCGCCCCGTTTGTAGCACCTCTGGCGGATGCGGACCTGATGCTTCCCGCTATGTGGGGCGGTATTATTACGGGCATCGGTTACGGCATGGTGTTGCGCGCCGGCGCCAACACCGGCGGCTCGGACACGATTGGCCAAATCATCTCGCGTAACACCTCGCTGCCGGTGGGCTCGACCGTCATGGCAATCGATGTTGCCGTATGCGCGCTGTCGGCTCCGGTCTTTTCAATCGAAAACGCACTATATGCAGGCCTTTCGATGGTCATTAGCGGCTACGTGATCGATGCCGTGGTCGATGGTGGCAACAAGCGCCGTATGGTACTCATCATTTCGGACAAGTTCCCTGATATCGCTGCCGATATCATGTATGGCCTGGGTCGTGGTTGTACCAAGTTTAAGGCGACTGGCATGTATTCGGGTGCCGAGAAGCCGGTGATTATGGTCATCGTGAGCCGTCGAGAGCTCAATACCCTCAAGACGATCGTGCGCGAGCGCGATCCTCACGCCATTGTGACGGTCGCTGACGTTACGGAAGCCTTCGGCGAGGGATTCAAGGACATTAGCGCGTAGGGTCGACTGCATTCCATCCAAAAGACGTTCACATTGATAAACCGTTTCATCAGCGGTTCTGCCTGCTAAATTGTTCAAATACTGATAAAAACTCTGGTAAAGCCATCAGTTTCCAGCATAATGAATGACGTACGTGCATTGCGGCTGTGTTGGGATTACCTTCGGTGCCGTGCGCATTTTGTCTAATGAGGATGAAAGGAAGGCACAATGAGCGACGAAGAGCTCAAAAAGGTTGCCAACGAGGTAAGGAAGGGCATCGTCACGGGCGTGCACGCTGCCAAGTCCGGCCATCCGGGCGGTTCGCTCGGCGCTGCCGACATCATGACCTATCTGTACTTTGAGGAAATGAACGTCGACCCGGCCGATCCCCGCAAGGCCGATCGCGACCGCTTTGTGCTCTCCAAGGGCCACTGCGCACCTGGCCTGTATGCCGTGCTCGCCGAGCGCGGGTTCTTCCCCAAGGAGGACCTGGAGACGCTGCGCCATATTGGCAGCCACCTGCAGGGCCACCCCAACATGAACGACACCCCGGGCGTGGACATGTCCACCGGGTCGCTGGGCCAGGGCATCTCCGCCGCCGTTGGGATGGCCGTCGCCGCCAAGCACTGGGGCGACGACTACCGAACCTACGCCCTGCTGGGCGATGGCGAGAGCGAGGAGGGCCAGGTCTGGGAGGCGGCCATGTTCGCCGGCAACCAGGGCCTCGACAACCTCTGCGTGATCGTCGACCACAACGGCCTGCAGATCGACGGCCCCGTCGAGGAGGTCAACGACCCCATGCCGCTCGCCGACAAGTTCCGCGCCTTCAAGTTCCACGTGGTGGAGCTCGCCGACGGCAACGACTTCGACCAGATCCGCGCCGCCTTCGCCGAGGCCCGTGCCACCAAGGGCAAGCCGACCGCCATTATCGCCGAGACCATGAAGGGCAAGGGTGTCTCCTTTATGGAGAACCAGGTGGGCTGGCACGGCAAGGCCCCCAACGATGAACAGTTCGAGCAGGCCATGGCAGAGCTCACGGCCGCCGGAGAGGAGCTCTAGGATGGCAGACGTCAAGAAAATCGCCACGCGCGTAAGCTACGGCGAGGCCCTCGTCGAGCTCGCCAACGAGCACGATGACTTTGTGGTCCTCGACGCCGACCTTGCCGCCGCCACGCAGACCGGCAAGTTCAAGGCAGCCTGCCCCGACC
>URTZ01000197.1 GCA_900550825.1 uncultured Collinsella sp.
GCCCAGTCCCAGCTTTCTGTGGAAGGGGATGAGGACGATGACTTCTAATTCCGAGAACCAGATTACTCGCTCCGACCTCATTAAGAGCGCCGTGAACACCGGCGCCCTGGGCATGGAATTCTCCTGGACCTACTACAAGCAGATGAACATTGCCTTCTGCCTGATGGTCGCCAACATGCTCAAGAAGATCTATGCCGGCCGTCCCGATGATTACGCCGAGGCCTTGCACCGTCACAGCGCATTCTTCAACATCACCCCGCAGCTCGCTCCCTTCGTGGGTGGCATCGCGATGGCCATGGAAGAAAAGGTCGCTCGTGGCGAGGTTGAGCCTGAGAGCGTCAACGACATCAAGGCCGCCCTCATGGGTCCGCTTTCCGGCCTGGGTGACTCCTTCTTCCTGTCCACCCTGCGCGTCGTCGCCGCTGCCGTGGGCATCAGCCTGTGCCAGGCCGGCAACGTCTTTGGCCCCATCGCCTTCCTGCTCGTCTACAACATCCCGGCGTTCCTGATTCGTATCTTTGGCGCTATCAAGGGTTATGAGCTAGGCATTGGCTTCCTCGACGAGGCTCAGAAGACCGGCCTGATGCAAAAGATCATGGCCTGCGTCGGCATTGTCGGCGTCATGGTCGTCGGCGCCATGAGCAAGGACATGTTCTGGGCTTCGTTGCCCATCGCCATTGGTCAGGGCGACTCCGCCCAGACTCTCCAGGACATCCTGGACGGCATCATGCCCGGTATGCTCGGTATGGCCGCCTTCTGGCTCTACTACTGGCTGCTCTCCAAGAAGATCAACCCGATGGTCCTGATCCTCTGCACCATGGTCGTGGGCATCATCGGCGCTTACTTTGGCGTGCTTGCCTAATATGTTCGAATCGCGCTTCCATCGCGTCTAACGGTTGCGTCGATCTTTGGGGGCTTGTCGCATCTGCGGCGGCCCCCTGTTTTTTAAAACTCCGTACGAAAGGGGAGGGCTATGGTCGTACCCGAGCTTTCGCTCATGAACATCAACCATCGTTACTACAGCATCGAGACGTTTTTTAAGGCTGCAGGTGAGGCCGGCTATCGCAATATCGAGCTGTGGACCGGCTCGATGCACCTGTATGTGGATTGCCATGAGCACGATTCGGTGGATAAGATTCGCGATCTTGCCGCCCAATACGGTATCAAGATCGTGTGCGTGTGCCCCGAGCAGAACAACCCCAAGCCGTGGAACGTCGCGGTGCGCGGTGAGGCGGGCCAAAAACGCATCCTCTCGTACTTTAAGAATGTGATCGACGTTGCCGTTGAGTTGGGCGTGCCGCAGATTCTGGTGACGAGTGGTTGGGCCTATCTGGACGAGCCGGCTGAGGACGCCTGGGCCCGCAGCGTTGCCATGCTGCGCTCAGTGTGCGACTACGCCGATACGCGCGGTATTCGCGTCGCGCTCGAGGCCCTGCAGCCGTCGGAGTCCGTGTTGGTCAACACCGCACAGGATGTCGCGCGCATCCTCGAGGCGGTCGATCGTCCCAACCTGAAGGCCTGTATCGACTTTGGCGCCATGGAAGTTGCCGGCGACACGATCGACGGCTACTTTGAGGTTTTGGGCGACAAGATCGTTCACACCCACTTTGTAGATGTGGGCGGCGGCACGACGCATCTTGCCTGGGGCGACGGCGAGCGTGATATGCGTGCCGACCTCGAGGCACTCATGCGCCACGGCTATACGGGCTATGTCTCGGCCGAGACGTGTGATGGCCGCTACTATCAGGATCCGTCCAAGGCGACGACTCAGGTTATCGAGATGTATCGCCGTGTGACAGCGGAGATGGAAGCCGAATAACTAAACTGCGCGGTTGCGCCGGAAACGCTTGGGCGGGTCTGGCGCAACGCTTTTATAGCTGGCGAGTTGTGGGGAACCCGTTGGCAGTAGCGCTCGAAATAGACAACTATTGGCGTTGTAATACCACTCGGGCGAGGAAACCGACCGTTCGCCGCAAATCTCCGTGAGTTTTGATTGGTATTAAATAACAAGCAATCGTATGGCTATAATTGGTATCAGCAAGAAGCGCGATGTATAGAATTGCGCACATGTGATGGGAGGACACACATGAAGGAGACCGAGAAGATCGAGATCATGCACTTCGACCAGGAGGGCTACCTCGAGGACGGCAGGAACGTCTACGAGGCCGGCAAGAAGATGACCGCCCTGGCCGACCGCGTGCACGAGGAGGGCTACGACGCCGTCTTCCTGATGGGCGTCGGCGGCACCTGGGACGAGTTCATGCAGCTCGAGTACCTCATGAACAAGTTCGGCGACCGCGACCTCGAGGTCTACCTGATCCACGCCGCCGAGTGGAACGTCATGGGCCACAAGCGCATGACCGACAGGTCCGTCGTGCTGACCGCCTCCGAGTCCGGCACCACCCCCGAGGTGCTCGAGGCCGTCGGCAAGATGAGGGAGATGGGCGTGCGCGTCTTCGCCATGACCAACCCCGAGGGCAAGATCGGGCAGGCCGTGGGCGCCGAGAACTGCGTCATGATGGCCTCCGACCACGGCGCCGGCGGCTGCGAGAAGGGCTACTACCTCGCCGACTGCTTCGGCCTGCGCCTGCTCAACCGCCGCGGCTGCTTCCCCAAGTTCGACCTGTTCATCGAGCAGACGAAGGACGTCTGGAAGGACATGCTCGACATCCGCAAGCGCTTCGAGCCGCGCGCCGAGGAGCTCGCCAGGAAGTACGCGCTGGCCGACTACACCATGTTCATCGGCTCGGGCGCGCTGTGGGGCGAGACCATCCTGTACTCCATGTGCCTGCTCGAGGAGATGCAGTGGAAGCGCATCCGCCACATCACCTCGCACGACTTCTTCCACGGCACGCTCGAGCTGCTCGAGCCCGGCGTCCCGGTGTTCCTGTTCATGGGAGAGGACGAGTGCCGCGCCCTCGACGAGCGCGTCCGCGCCTTCCTCACCAGCGGCGTGACCGGCGACGAGGACTACGTCATCATCGACACCGCCGAGTACGCGATCCCCGGCCTCGACGACGACTTCCGCGTCATCGTGTCGCCGTGGATCCTGTCCGTGCTGACCACCGACCGCCTCGCGCGCAACTACGAGCTGGTCACCAAGCACAACCTCAAGTACCGCCGCTACTACCACCAGTTCGACTACTAAGAGCTGGCCGCAGGGCCGATATCTTGGCTGGTTGATATCTCGACCCTACACAAGGGCGTCCGCATTCGCGCGGGCGCCCTTTTTGCGTTGCCGTCGGCGCAGGGTGTCCTCGGCGGAAATCTCATCCCGGAATTTCGGCTCAGAGTGGGATGCGGTTTCCGGATGCGTCCCATTCTGAAGCCCCGAAA
>URTZ01000198.1 GCA_900550825.1 uncultured Collinsella sp.
GCTTTTGGATGGATCCCAAGCGCGCCGGCCGTCGTTTTATGTTGATGCCGTCTACTCGGCGAGCTGCTTTAGCACATCGCAGGCGATCTCGATGGCATCGTCGATGCAACCGGGGCAGCTGCGGAGCGGACCCTTATCCGATCCGATGCCCTTGAGCGTGCCGCAGACGGTCGTCGTGTTCTTCTCGCCAAAACGCTTGGCGATCTCGCGCGACAGCTTGTAGGTCTGGCCCTTGGTCTTTGGGTTTTCCATGCCGTCGCTCATCACGAAGCCCATGATGGCCACGGCGCCCGAGATGGCGCCGCAGGTTTCGGTCATGCCGCCCATGCCGGCACCAAAGCCCTCGGTGAGGGTAAAGGCGATCTGGGGGTCGAGTCCGACGGCAGGCGCGAGGGTGCAGGCGACGGCCTGGGCGCAGTTAAAGCCGCGGGCGTGGTATTCGGCAGCCTGAGCCTGACAGGCGTTGATGTCGAGCTGGGCCGTATCGATTTGCTTCATCGTTGTCTCCTTGGTTACGGTGTACTCGCCTATGGTACCCGTGACGGTGCATGTAATCATCGAGAGCTTCATGTATGCCTCATTTTTATCTATCGAGCAAATGCCCAAGGCTTGAGATAAAACCCTTGATTAATTAGTCCCATAACCTACCTTTGGGATGGGTTGAGAGGGGTGCAGGGTAGCGGTATCGTGAACCGAATAAAACTAAAACCCAGGCAAGGGAGCAAGATATGAGCGAGCAGACTATCGGTACCACATGTGTTCAGGGCGGCTACCGCCCGGGTGACGCGGAGCCGCGCCAGGTGCCTATCTACCAGTCCACCACGTGGAAGTATGATACGTCCGAGCATATGGGCAAGCTGTTTGACCTGGAGGAGTCCGGTTACTTCTACAGCCGCCTGCAGAACCCCACGTGCGATCTGGTTGCTGCCAAGATCTGCGAGATGGAGGGCGGCACCGCTGCGATGCTCACGAGCTCGGGCATGGCTGCGAACTTCCTCGCCATCTTTAACGTCGCCGGTGCCGGTGATCACGTGGTTGCGTGCTCTGCCATCTACGGCGGCACCTACAACCTGCTGGCTCACACTATGGGCCGCATGGGCCTGACCTGCACGTTCGTCGCACCCGACTGCACCGATGAGGAGCTGGAGGCCGCTTTCCAGCCCAACACCAAGCTCGTCTTTGGCGAGACCATCGCTAACCCCGCGCTTGCCGTGCTCGATATTGAGCGCTTTGCCAAGGCCGCGCACGACCACGGCGTGCCGCTGATGGTCGACAACACCTTCCCGACGCCCGTGATGTGCCGTCCCTTTGAGTGGGGCGCCGACATCGTCACGCATTCCACCACCAAGTACATGGATGGTCACGCGGCCTACCTGGGCGGCGTGATCGTTGATCACGGTCAGTTTGACTGGATGGCCCATGCGGACAAGTTCCCGGGTCTCACCACGCCCGACGAGAGCTACCACGGCGTGACCTATGCCGAGAAGTTCGGCCGCGAGGGCGCCTTTATTACCAAGGCTACCGCGCAGCTCATGCGCGACCTCGGCCCCATGCAGAACCCGCAGGCGGCGTTCTTCCTGAACAGCTCGCTCGAGAGCCTGCACGTGCGTATGCCGCGCCATTGCGAGAACGGTCTGGCGGTCGCCAAGTTCCTGCAGGGCCACCCCAAAGTGCGCTTCGTGAGCTATCCGGGCCTAGAGGGCGACAAGTACTACGACATGGCTCAGAAGTACATGCCCAACGGTACCTGCGGCGTCGTGAGCTTTGGCTTTACCGGTGGTCGTGCGGCGGCCGAGACCTTTATGAAGAGTCTTAAGCTCGCCCAGATTGCCACGCACGTGGCCGATGCCCGCACCTGCTGCCTGCACCCGGCAAACGCCACCCATCGCCAGATGAACGACGAGGAGCTCATCGCCTGCGGCATCTCCGCCGATATGGTGCGCCTGTCGTGCGGCCTTGAGGATACGGCCGATTTGATTGCCGACCTTGAGCAGGCACTCGAGCAGTGCTAGGCTAGCGTGCGTGCGAGGCGTGGGACGGCTTTTCGGCTGACGACGTCCTCATAGTTCCGATTCCGTAGGCGGGACCCCGATCGTGTCCGTTTGTAGGCGATTGGGGTCCCGTTTTTGCGTTGCACGATAGAAAGGATATACATGGAGAAAACTGCCGAGCAGCTGCGCCGCGAACACATTGCCCTAGAGGGCGACACCCACGGTAAGAATAAATGGGCGATTCTGTTCACCGTGCTCGTCATGACCTTTATGGCGTGTCTGGATGCGAGCATCGTGACGGTGGCGCTCCCAGTGATGCAAAAGGAGCTGGGGGTGGGTCTCGACCGCATTCAGCTCGTGAGCTCGGTGTATCTGCTCGCGACGTGCGTCGCCATGCTGCCGTTTGGCCGCTTGGGCGATGTGCGCGGCAAGGTGAATGTGTTCCAGCTTGGTGTAATCGTCTTTACGGGTGGCTCGTTGCTTTGCGGGCTTTCGGCTTCGCTCGAGGTGCTTATCTTGGCGCGTTCCGTGCAGGGCATTGGCTGTGCCGCCGCGATGGCCAACAATATGGGCATCATCACCGAGTCGTTTCCGGCGCGTGAGCGCGGCCGTGCCATGGGCATTCTGGCGACCTTTGTGGCTCTTGGCATGATGTGCGGCCCCGTGCTCGGCGGCGTGCTGGTGGCGAGCTTTCCCTGGGAGAGCATCTTCCTTATCAATCTGCCCATTGGCGTAATCTCGTTTATCGTGGGACTCTATACGCTGCCGCATGTGAAGCCGGAGGCTGGCGAACGCCCTATGCCGTTGACAGAGGCGGCGCGTCGCTGCTTTGCGAGCTCGGCTTTCACGATTAACCTGGCTTGCATGCTTATCGTGTTCGTGGGTATCGGTGCCTCCGAGTTTGTGCTGCCGTTCTACTTTCAGGATGCCCACGGCTTTAGCTCCGATATCTCCGGCCTGTTGTTTTTGGCGATGCCGGTCGTGAATGCCTTTGTGGGCCCGCTTTCGGGCTCGGTGTCCGACCGTGTTGGTTGTGAAGCGCCCACGGCCGTTGGCCTGGGCGTGTACGTGTGCGGTCTCTTTGCGGTGAGCACGCTTGACGAGCACTCTTCCATCTTGATGATTGTGTGCTGCGTCGCGTTTATGTCGTGCGGCACGTCGATCTTCCAGAGTCCCAATAATTCGCTGTATATGGGTTCGGCTCCGCGTGAGGCGCTTGGCTTTGCGGGCAGCTTGAGCAGCTTGGCGCGCTA
>URTZ01000199.1 GCA_900550825.1 uncultured Collinsella sp.
TAATCAGAATGACAACCAGCAGGGCATAGATGATCCGTACGACCCTAATGCTGGGCCTTGTGTTCATTGAAACCGCCATCATCTATGCCCTGCTGGTTGTCATTCTGATTATCTTCGTCCTGTAAGGGAGGGCTAAACCGTGAATATCCCTCTGAATATCGACTGGCAGCAGATTCTGCTGCACCTGATGAACTTCGTCATTCTGGCGGGGGGGACTGTATTTCCTGCTGTATAAGCCCGTCAAGGCTTTTATGGACAAGCGCGCCGCCTACTATCAGGAGCAGGCGGATCAGGCCGCGCAGACCACGCAGGCCGCGCAGCAGCTCAAGGCCGACTATGAAGCCAGGCTCAGCGCCGCCGACGACGAGATCCGCGAGGAGAAGAAGCAGGCGCAGAAGGATGCTGCCGCCGCCGCGCAGCAGCAGCTCGACGCCGCCCGCGCCGAGGCCGAGGCCAAGAAGAAGGCCGAGCAGGAGCGCCTTGCCCGCGAGAAGGAGGAGGCTGCCCGCGAGGCCCAGCGCCGCGCCGTTCCCGCTTCCGACTCCGGTTCGCGCTTCCGTTCGCTGCTCGACCAGATCGCCGCACAGGAGACCGTTCTCAAGGAGAAGAAAGACGCCGAGGACAAGGCCAAGGCCGAGCGTGCCGCCGAGCGCGGTAACCGTCGTGGCGGCAACAACGACCGCCGCGGTGGCCGTCGTAACGATCGCAACGCTTCCGACAACAACTCCGAGCGCAACGCCTCCGAGAGCCGTCCGCACAGCCATCGCACCAACGCCAGCAACAACGTCGCTGCTGGCATGGACTTCCCCAACCCCGACAAGCAGGGCAAGGGCAAGAAACGCAAGGGCGGTCACAACAACGAAGAGGACCACTACAGCCGCATGGCTCGCGAGGCCGAGGAGTACAGCCGCGAGAAGGTGCTCGAGGAGGCTCGTGCTGCCGTCGAGGAGGCCTCTCGCGAGTCCACCGGTCGCCGCAAGAAGCGCAAGGAGAAGCGCGAGCGCGAGGCTGCCAAGGCTCAGGAGGAGCGCAAGATAGAGGAGGCGCTGGCCCAGGGCGTGAACCCCGAGGAGCTCGACGCCATCAAGGTCTCCCAGGGCGTTACCGTCCAGGAGCTTGCCGAGGCGCTCGACGTTCCGGCCAACGACATCATCAAGCGCCTGTTCCTGCTGGGCACGCCGCTTACCATGACGCAGTCCATGTCCGACGACCTCGTCGAGCTCGTTGCCGACGACCTGGGCCGTCAGATCAAGATCATCACTCCCGAGGAGGAGAACACCTTCTCGTTCTACGACGATCCCGCCGACCTTAAGCCCCGCGCCCCGGTCGTTACCGTCATGGGCCATGTCGACCACGGCAAGACGTCGCTGCTCGACGCCATCCGTCACACCGGCGTCGCTGCCGGCGAGGCGGGCGGCATTACTCAGGCCATCGGCGCTTCGCAGGTCATGATCAACGACCGCAAGATCACCTTCATCGATACCCCGGGTCACGCCACCTTTACGGCCATGCGTGCCCGTGGTGCCAAGGTGACCGACATCGTCATTCTGATCGTGGCTGCCGACGACGGCGTCATGCCCCAGACCGTCGAGTCGATCAACCACGCCAAGGCCGCCGGCGTTCCCATCGTCGTCGCCGTCAACAAGATCGATAAGCCGGGCGCCAACCCCGACCGCGTGCGCCAGGAGCTCACCGAGTACGGCATCATCCCCGAGGAGTGGGGCGGACAGAACATGTTCGTCAACATCTCGGCCAAGCAGAAGATCGGCATCGACGACCTGCTCGAGACCGTGCTGCTCCAGGCCGACGTGCTCGAGCTCAAGGCCAACCCCGATACCTTCGCTTCGGGCAACGTCCTCGAGGCTAAGCTCGACAAGGGCCGCGGCTCGGTTGCCACCGTGCTTGTGACCCGCGGTACCCTGCATGTGGGCGACACGCTGGTCGCCGGCCTTACCTATGGCCGCGTCCGCGCCATGCTCGACCCCAAGGGCAACGCCGTCACCGAGGCCGGTCCCTCCGACGCTGTCGAGATCCTGGGCCTGCAGTCCGTCCCCAACGCCGGCGATGAGTTCCGCGTGTTCGAGGACGAGCGCGAGGCTCGCGCCCTTGCCGACGAGCGTTCGCTCAAGGCCCGTATCGAGGAGCAGAGCCGCGTGAAGCACGTGACGCTCGAGAACCTCTTCGAGACCATCGCCGACGCCGAGGTCAAGGAGCTCAACCTGATCATCAAGGCCGACGTCCAGGGTTCCATCGAGGCCCTTCAGGACTCGCTCGACAAGATGGACCAGTCCGAGGTGCGCATCAACACGATCCACTCCGCGGTCGGCGCCATCAACGAGACCGACGTCGTCCTGGCCGACGCCTCCAACGCCATCATCATCGGCTTTGGCGTCCGTCCCGACGGTAAGGCCCGCTCCGCTGCCGAGCGCGAGGGCGTCGAGATCCGTTGCTACGACGTCATCTACAAGTGCCTCGAGGAGCTCGACGCTGCCCGTATCGGCATGCTCAAGCCCACCGAGGTCGAGGTCTCCACGGGTTCCGCGACCGTCCTGGACACCTTCAAGGTGCCCAAAGTCGGTATCGCCGCCGGTGTCCGCGTCGAGGAGGGCGAGATCGCCGCGACCGATTCCGTGCGCCTGGTGCGCGACGGCATCGTGGTCTTCAACGGCAAGATCGCCTCGATGCGCCACTACAAGGACGAGGCCAAGAGCCTCAAGAGCGGCTCCGAGGGCGGCATTGGCCTGGAGAACTTCCAGGACATCAAGCCCGGCGACACCATCGAGGGCTACCGCATCGACCAGGTTGCCCGTACCGAGTAGGGGGTAGCGCTATGAAGCAAACGCAGGCAACCCGCCGTCTGGGCGAGCAGCTTCGCGAGAAGCTCGGTTATATCCTGCTCTTTGAGGTTTCCGATCCGCGTCTCGACCTGGTCACCCTGACCGCGGTCGAGGTCGCGGTGGACCGTTCGTTCGCGCGCGTGTACGTGTCGTGCGATGCGAGTCGTTACGACGAGGTCATGGAGGCGCTCGCCAGCGCCAAGGGCCGTATTCGCAGTCTGTTGGCTCGCTCGCTCGATTGGCGTGTCACGCCCGAGCTCGATTTTCGCATTGATCGCTCGACCGATGAGGCCGAGCGCATCACGCATGCGCTGGAAAACGTTCCCGCCACGCTTGCGATCGAAAAGGACGAGGA
>URTZ01000200.1 GCA_900550825.1 uncultured Collinsella sp.
TGCACGACGGCGGAGCGCGTCAGACGGATAGAACCGGCAAGGCACGTTGCGCGAGAGCCTGTTCCGACGCGGATATCGTAATAGCCTTCCTCTAACACATAGGCAAGGGCGGATTTGCGGAAGAGCGCGAGCTCTGTCACGGGGAAGCGCAGATGAAGCGTCTGGCTCTCGCCCGGGGCAAGCACCTGCGTCTTCTGGAATGTATCCAAAAACCACGCCGCACCCGTTTTGCCGCTGTCCGGCCGGGAACAGTAGACCTGCACGACCTCCTGCACGGGGTACGTTTCGCCGGTATTTTCTACGGTCGCGCTCACGGTTACGTCGCAGCCGTCGAGCCCGACGCTGACCGAGCTGAACTCCGCCTTGCCGTAGCCCAAGCCATAGCCGAACGGGAAAAGAAGCTCGCCGCCGAAGGTGTCAAAATAGCGGTAGCCAAAGAAGCCGTCGAGCTGCTGGGCGGCAAGACCGAACGATTCCAGCGTCTCCGGCCAGCTGAACGACAGCTTGCCGGACGGGCAGACCTTGCCGGATACGACATCTGCCAGCGCGTAGCCCGCTTCCTGCCCGGCAAGGCCGAGGAAGATGATTGCGCCGCAGCTTCTTGCTTCCACAGTCAGCTCCATGTAGCCTGGGGCGGCAATGATGAGCGCGACGCGGGAGAACGCACCGGTCACTTTCCGGATCATGTCCTGCTCAAAGCTTGTGAGCTTCGGGTCGTAATGCGCCGCCGAGCGCGCCAGAACGATCATGGCTGCGTCGTTCATGGAGGCGAACTCCTCCATGCTGAGGCTTCCGAGCGGCAGTTCGCTTCCCTCCGGGTGCTCGAGCGCCCACGCGCGGTATTTGTGCGCCAGAAGCGCGTCCGGCTTGATGGAGGGTTCCGCCGTGAGGCCGTCGAGAATTCCAATCTTCGGCCACGGCTCCATGCCGGTAAGGCCGGCCTCGGCTGCCGCCGCGGCGACATCGGAAAGCAAGGCACCGGCTGCCGCCGTGACATGCGTGCCGTCGACCGTAATGTCGGAGAGTCCCTCGCCCAGCGCCACGACGACGCCGCGGATGCCCTTGTCGCCGACGAGCAGGTCGGAGCCGTTGCCCACGATGGTGAGCGGCAGGTCGCAGCGATAACAGGTGTCGAGCGTGGCGACGAGGCCCTGCTCGGTATCGGGCGTGACAAAGACGTCGGCCGGGCCGCCGATCTTAAACGTGGTGTGCTCGCGCATGGGCTCGCTCATCAGCACGTTGTCCTCGCCGGCAACGCCAGCAAGCGCGCACAGCAGGTCCTCGTTAAAAAAGTCGTTCTCGTGCATACGAATATCCGCCTTTTGGTGGTCGTTGTCATCAATCGATTGCAATATACCCCACCCGGACGGATTTGGTGCGCTGGCGGCGATAAAACAGCCGTCTACCGGATTGGTAAAGTGTTTATCACCGAGGTAGAGGGGTAGTCGCTATACTTTCAAGAGATTGCGCGTAAACCCGGAAGGAGCGAGATGGCCAACAAAGTCACCCTCAAGCAGATCGCCCAGGAGGTGGGGCTTTCCCCCTCGTCGGTCTCGCTTGTGCTCAATAATCGGCCCTGTCGCATCTCGGAAGAAAACCGCAAGCTCATCAAAGAGGTCGCGGCGCGCAACCACTATGTTCCCAACCAGATCGCGCGCAGCCTGGTCATGCGCGAGTCGCGCACGCTGGGCCTTATCGTCCCTAACATCGAGAGCCGCTTTTTTGCCTCGCTCGCCGGTAGCCTGGAAAAGCGCTGTCGCGAGGACGGCTATGCGCTCTTCATTACCAGCTCGGGTGGAAGCGCCGATGACGATCTGGAGCTGCTGCGCCAGCTGGTGACGCGCGGCGTTGATGGCGTCTTCCTGGTCGTGGGCGACGAGTTCTCCGACGACCGTGCCCTGCGCGAAGAAGTCAGCCACCTGCCCATCCCGGCCGTGATGGTCGACCGTGCCATTGAGGGGCTCGAGTGCGACAAGGTGATGTTCGACCACGAGATGGGCGGCTACATGGCCACCCGCTATCTGATCGAGCAAGGCCACCGCCGCATTGCCTGCTTGGTTAACGCGCGCCGTTCCAATACGGGGCGTAAGCGACTTGCCGGCTATGAGCGCGCGCTGCGCGAGGTTGGCCTGCCTATCGACGCACGTTTGGAGTTTGAGAGCGAGTACTACATTCCGAGTGCCTATGAGGCCTCGGAGGCGGTGCTCGCAACTGATGCCACCGCTGTGTTCGCAAGTTCGGACAACATTGCCCTTGGTCTGCTCAAGCGCTTACACGAGATGGGGAAGAGCATTCCGGGCGACATTTCGGTGGTGAGTTACGACAACTCGGCCGCCGACGTTCTCTTTGAGCCGGCGCTGACCGCGATTGAGCAGGATCCTGGTATCCTCGCGGAGCATGCTTTTGGCTGCATGTCCAAGCGCCTTGCCGGTAGGGGCGGTAGACGTGCCGAAGAAGTCGTTCTGGAGCCGGCGCTTATCGTGAAGGGCAGCGTGCTCGAGCTTACTAAACACAACTAAACACGTTTATCAATTTGCAGAGATCGAATGTGGAGCACCTGTGACGGGCAATGCCGCAGGTGAATGTCGCGTTTTGTTGATCGATGCGATTGATAAGGGTGGTAAAACGTTTTTTCATCATGATAAAACGTTTTAGCAAATATACTAGTCCCAACGAAAGGTTGCCGTATCGGAGGGTGACCACACAGCGAAGGGACATAAACAATGGCTAAAACACTGGGGACGCCGTGGCAAAAGCTGGGCCACGAGGTGCCGGCTTCCGAGCTCGAGGGCGTCGACCTGTATTGGCGCGCATCGAACTATCTGTCCGTCGGTCAGATCTACCTTCGCTCTAACCCGCTAATGCGCCCCGACTTTGTTGATGAGAAAACCGGTGAGGTGCGCGACTTTGGTCGTCCGGACGTTAAGCACCGCCTGGTTGGCCACTGGGGTACCACGCCCGGCATCAACTTCCTGTTCGGTCACGTCAATCGTCTGATCACCGACCACAACCAGAATGCTATCTTCTTGATGGGCCCTGGTCACG
>URTZ01000201.1 GCA_900550825.1 uncultured Collinsella sp.
GTTGCCGGCGCCGAGGGCGGCTGTCAGGCCGAGGTCGGAAGCGCCGCCGCCATGGCAGCCGCCGCGCTGGTGCAGATGCTCGGCGGCACGCCCGAGCAGGCGCTCGATGCCAGCTCCATCGCACTGAGTAACCTGCTGGGCCTCGTTTGTGACCCCGTAGGCGGCCTCGTGGAGGTGCCCTGCCAAAACCGCAACGCCATCGGCGTGGCAGCGGCCTTTAGCTCGGCACAACTCGCCCTCGCCGGCATTAAGAGTCTGGTGCCGTTTGACCAAATGGCACACGTCATGCTCTCGGTGGGCCACGCGTTGCCGGCCACGCTGCGCGAGACGGCAAAGGGCGGCATCGCGCAGGCTCCGGCCGCACTTTCGGCCTGTGCAAAATGCGGTGTGTGCGGATAACGGCAAAGAATGACTCAAAGGTGGGACAAATGTCCCACCTCTTTTGAATGCCACCGTTTCCGTACCACAAACAGTAGGGCAATCGCTATAATGCAAGCCCAGTAAAAACACGATGAACCGCAAGGCGAAAATCGAAGGATATGCATACGATGTCGCAAAACGATCGAACTCAACTGATTCTCGATCCGCAGCAGCCGAGCAGGCACACCGGCGGCGTTCAGTCGCCGCGTCCTATCGCGCCGAGCCACGGTCAGCAGCGTGGTGCGGCAAACGCTTCCCAACGCCCGAACCAACAGCGACAGCAGCGTCAACAACGTCAGCAGCACCAGGCAAACGGTAATGCGCCCAAGCACCCCCCCACGCACGCTCGAGGCGATCGCGGCCCCGCGCGCAAGTCCGCCGGCAACAATAAGTCGGGCAAAAAGACGACGCTCTTTGTCGTCCTGGGTCTAATCGTCATTGTCTATATCGTAGGCGTCGTAGCATTTTCGCAGGTAGCCTACCCCAACACCACCATCGCCGGCGTCGACGTCTCGTTCTCCAACGCTTCGTCTGCCGCTACCAAGGTCAACTCGGCATGGAAGCACTATAAGCTCACCGTGACAGGCGATGACTTTAGCTGGACCTATCAGCCCGAGTCCGATGAGCCCATTGTCGACGGCGAAGCTGCCGCAAAAGAGATTATCAGCCACAACGAAGCCTTTGTATGGCCGGTCCGCCTTGTGGAATCCTTAAGCGGCAAGACCAAAACAACCGCTACCTCCAACGAAGTCGATCTTGATCAAGACGTCGACCTGTCCATGCTCTCCGACACCTTTGACCAAAAGCAGTTTGAGAAGGATCTGGGCGCCGCCATCGACGAGTTTAACGAGGGCCGTTCGGGCACGTTCGAGGCCAATAGCTCCTATGACGAGCAGGCCGGCAAGTTTACCGTCGAGAAGGCGCGCTCCAACGAAAAACTCAACCGCGAGCATGTCATTAAATATGCCGAGCTCGAGCTTGCCTCGCTGGCCGAGACCGTTGATCTTTCCAAGCTCGGCAACGATGCCTATGAGCCGCTCAATGGAACGCTGACCGATCATCAGATTCAGGCCGCATGCGATGCCGCCAACAACTTCCTGGGCGTCAACGTGACCCTCAAGCTCAACGGCGAGGATGCCGGCAAGGTTGATGACAGCTCCGTCTTACAGTGGATCAGCTTTGCCGATCCGGCCAGCCCCACGCTCGATACGTCACAGATCAGCAGCTGGGCAGCCGAGCTCGCCAACGGCTTTAATACCGTGGGCTCCACTCGCTGGTGGACGCGCGCCGATGGCAAGCAGTGCGCCGTCGAAGGCGGTGACTTTGGTTGGTCCATCGACAGCAGCTCGCTCGCCAAGCAGGTCGAGGACGCCATTAACAACAAGCAGACCGGCGAAATCGAAATCAAGTACTCCCAGAAGGCCGGCACCTTTACCGCAAAGGGAGAGCCCGACTGGAAGGCGTATATCGACGTCGACCTGTCCGAGCAGCACGCGCGCTACTACGACGAGAGCGGCAATATCGTGTGGGAGGCCAACTTTATTTCCGGCAAACCGGGCGAAGACGCCACCCCCGAGGGCGTGTGGCAGATCAACAGCAACGACGGCGGCAGTACCCTGATCGGAGCCAAGGACCCCGAGACCGGTAAGCCCAAATACGAAAGCCCGGTGAGCTACTGGATGCCGTTCGAGGGCAATATGATCGGCTTCCACGATGCCACCTGGCAAAACGACAAGAGCTTCGATAATGCCGAGTCGTACAAGTGGTGCGGCAGCCACGGTTGCATCAACCTGCGCCTGGCAGACGCCAAGGCACTTCACGACTGCATCAAAGTCGGCCTATGCGTGGTTGTCCACTCGTAGTGCAACGCGCGCATTCCTACAACGTGGAACCGCTGCGACCAATCTAACAGTTCCGAAAGAAACCGTCCTATGCGCCCGCCCCAACCGGTGGGCGCATATAATTATCGAGATTCTTTCTATAAAGGAGACGCTATGCCGAATGTCCCCACCATCACCCCGGGCCCGGATGATACCGAGAACACGCCCGAAGGTGCCACCGAAACGATTCCTCTGATTACAAACGCGCACACCGACAAGCAGAGCGGACGCACGAACGATACGGTCGAGATTTCCGATGAAGAGGCATATGCCAAGCTCAAGGCAAAACGCGCCGAACGTCGACGCAAAAAGCTGATTCGACGCGGTATTGCCGCCGGCGTCGTAGGTGCCATCGCGCTCATTGCCATTGTCGCTACCCTGGTTCTCAATGCGCAGCCACAGGGAGCTAGCGGGCCTGTGACCGACATGGTGACCGAGGGCACGTTTACCACAACGGTCGAGGCGAAAGGCCAGCTCAAACCCATTTCGTCCTCAGTGGTCTCCCCTTCTGTCGACGGCACGGTCGATTCGATCAACGTGCAGGCAGGCCAATCCGTCAACGAGGGCGACGTGCTTATGACCATTAAAAACGACGAGCTCGACCGCAACGTTGCCGAGGCGCAGCGTGCAGTTGCAGCCGCCCAGGAAGACCTCACCAACGCACAGAAAGCCG
>URTZ01000202.1 GCA_900550825.1 uncultured Collinsella sp.
GTACTGCACAATGAAGCGTGTGACGCTCACAAAGAGCTGCACAGGCATAAGGCAAAGGAGATGCGTACGGTACGCCTGAGCGGTGACTGTTCCACGCTACGCCGATGATGTATGTCCACAGCGCCGATGCCTGTTCCATGCAGCGCCGATAATCGGGAGGGGCCGTTTCGACCCCTCCCGCTCTTCGTCGGTTTGCTCCTATTCCATTCCTCTCATCCGCTTGCGCATAGATTCCTCGCCTGCAATGTGGATGGTGTAGGACTTGTACACCACGCGGTCGATGACGGCGTCGGCAATGGCCCCGTTGCCCAGGTTCGCGTGCCATGCCGACGGCGGGAACTGCGAGCACAGGATGAGCGATCCGGTCCTGTCCCTCGCCTCGATTACCTCCATAATCTCCCTGGCCTCATTTGGCTTGACCTGCTCCAGCAGCCAATCGTCGATGATCAGCAGATCGCACTTGATGTACTTCTTGCGCTGCTTGAGCCATTCCTCGTCTTTGAAGACGGTGAGCTCGTCCAGCAGCTCCGGCAGCCTGGTGTAGCGCACGGTGTAGAACGCGTTGCAGGCAGCCACTCCAAGGGCGTTGGATATCCAGGTCTTGCCGGCTCCGCTCGCCCCTGTGACGATGATGTTGCGCCTGCTCGCGATCCACGAGCAGTTGGACAGCTCGACCATCTGGGCGCGGTCGAGTTTTCGGTCGTCATCGTAGCGGACATCGGCGATATTCGCATCCTGCTCGGGAAAGCCCGCCTGCCTCAGGTGCCGAAGGCGCTTGTTGGTCCTGCGCGAGTCCCATTCGGCGTCGACGATCATGGCGAGGCGCTCGTCGAAGCTCAATCCTGATGCCGCGGGAAGCTCTTCTTGGTCGCGATAGGCCCGGGCCATCACCGACAGCCTCATGTCGTGCAGCTTGTCCATAGTCGATTGGCTCGCCATCATCGTCCGCCTTTCTCGCCGTTGTCGGCGCCTGCGCTCTCGATCTTTCGGTAGTAGTCCTGGCCCCTCAGATAGGCGCCTGCCGCCTCGTCGGTGCGCCCGACTTCCCGGGCAAGTGCCGCTATTACGCCCTTTATAGTCTTGTAGCTGGGCCTCTGCGTCCTGAGAAGGGCCTTTTGGCACGCTTCCTCCAAAAGCTCCCCTCCATAGGTCTTCTCCAGGGCGAGCACGGCGCGGCACGAGCGGTACGACTGCTGCTCGATCCTGCGCGACGACAGGATGGCCCCGATCGCCCGCGCGGTGGCCTCCCCGATGCTCTCGGCCCACGACCTGAACCGCGCGCCGTCCCATTCGGCGTAGTCCCTGTGGGCATCCGGCATGTGGTCGGGGTTGGTGCGGTACTCGCCCTTGCGGTGAGCGCGCTCGTGCATGGCGATCCGCGTGCCGTCCGCCATCACCGACACGGTCCTCGCCGTCGCGACCACGGCGACCGTGCGCTTCACGAATTCGAACGGAACCGAGTACCAGCAGCCGTCGAAGCACACGTGGTAGTTAAAATTGACGGTGACCTCCTTGCGGGCCGTCATCTCGTAGGGAGTCGCCGGCAGCGGGATGAGCAGCGGTTTTTCCTGGGCGAGGAATACGCTCTCCCTGCTGCCCTCGCGCCTTTGGAAGGGGCGCGAGTTGATGGCGGCGACCTGGTCCGCAAGGGCCGAGTTGAACTCGCCGAGGGACATGAACCGCCTTCCCCTCAGCGCGAGCATGGCCTGGCGCTCGATGAGGCCGACTCCCATCTCCACGCTCGCCTTGTCCCTGGGCCTTCTGACCCTGGCGGGCACGACGGCGCACCCGTAGTGCTCGCTCATGCGGCGGTACTGCTCGTTGACGATGAGCGCCTCTTTGGTGTTCTTGGACACCGCGGTCTTGCAGTTGTCCGGCACGAGAACGGGGGTCGCGCCGCCGAAGAAGGAGAACATATGGGCATGGGCGTCGATCCAGGCCTGCTCGTCGGTTCTGTAGAATCCCTCGGCGAACAGGTAGTTGGAGTAGGGCAGGCATCCCGCGAACACGTAGACCCTCAGAAGTTCGCCCGTATCGGGATCGACCACTTCCGCCGTGTCCCCGACCCAGTCCACCTGGATGGTCTCGGCCGGCCTGTGGTCGATGCGCATGCGGATGTCGTGGGCCTGCGCCCACTTCCTGTACTCCCTGCAGAAGGCCGAGTACATGTAGGGCTCCTCGCCCCGCGACACGGCGGAATCGCAGTACTCGTTCCACAGAAGCGACAGCGTCATGCCGCGCCGTCCAAGCTCCCGGGCCACATGCTCGAAGTCGATGGCGGCCTTGTCCGTGGCCTTGCGGCTCCTCTTCGGGTAGATAACGGACCGGATCGCCGCATCGTCCATCTCCTCCGGGAGCGGCCAGGAAAGGCCGCGCGCTCGTGCCGCTCGGATAACGTCCGAGACGGTCGATTGCGCGCAGCCGCAAGAGAAGGCGACGCTTTCCTGGCTCACCCCCATCGCGATCAATCGGAGGATTTCTCTGTACTTGACCATTCTTCTTTCCTTTCCCTAGATGGCCATAGGCGCCCTTTTGGCACCCAGGTGAATTCTAGGAAAGGAAGTGGAGGAGGAAAGAGCCTTAGGCTATCGGCAACGCGTGGAATGAGTATCGGCGACGCGCGGAATCATCATCGGACAAGCGCGCAGGAGGCAAAGATATCAAAAGCTTCGATAAAAACAGCGAGCGATTTAACATAGGTCGAGATAGATGGTGCCTTAGCCGGTTTGTATCTGAGGAGACATTCCATGTCAAAGTATGATATTCAACTGAACAAGCTGAAATCACGTTTGACTAACTCACTTTCAGAAGTGATGTCGTGGGGGACTGAGGAGGTGACAAGAGCATGGAAAAAGCGCTGAAGATTCAGCGCGGAAAGGAGCAATTAGTTTCCGCAAATGAAATCCAGAATGAATTTCACGGAAGAAACCCTTGGGGCATTAGCTTCATTTGCCCTCTATGCCGGCAACC
>URTZ01000203.1 GCA_900550825.1 uncultured Collinsella sp.
CGTTGAGCCCATGGCGCTCGCCGCGACCGCCTGCGGTGCCAACGGCCTGGAGATCGAGGTCCACGACGAGCCGAGCCGAGCCTGGTCCGACGGCGCCCAGGCCCTCACCCCCGATCAGTTCGACGACACCATGCGCCGCATCCGAGCCATCCGCGAGGTTGTCTGCCAAGAGACCATGGAGTAGCCCATGGGTACGGTGAGAAACGCGCGCGTTAACCAGGGCGGTCCCAAATGCGCCGGCATTGTGGGTCTGGGCCTCATCGGCGGCAGCTTTGCCCGCGGCTATGCGCAGGCGGACGTCCGCGTGCTGGCCTGCGACCCCGACGATGACGTCATGACGGCCGCCAGCATGGGCACCGTCGCCGGCGAGCTCAACGACGAGACGCTCGGCGAGTGCGACATCATCGTGCTGGCCTGCTACCCCGAGGCCTGCATCGAGTGGCTCGAGGCGCACGCCCAGGCACTCGCCGACGCCACCGACACCGAGGCCATCATGGGGCCCGTGGTGATTGACACCGTGGGCGTGAAGGGCATTGTATGCGAGCGCGCCTTTGAGCTCGCCCGCGAGCACGGGTTTTACTTTGTGGGCGCGCACCCCATGGCGGGCACGCAGTACTCGGGCTATGCGCACTCCCGCGCCGATCTGTTCCAGGGCGCGCCACTCGTGCTCGTGCCGCCCGCGGTGGACGATGCGCTCAAACTGGAGCTTTTGGGCCAGGTGCGCGAGATGGTGCGCCCCTTGGGCTTTGGCAAGTTCAGCGTGACCAGCGCCGCCGAGCACGACCGCGTCATCGCCTTCACGAGCCAGCTTGCGCACGTGGTGTCCAACGCCTACGTAAAGAGCCCGACCGCCCAGGTCCACCACGGCTTTTCGGCCGGCAGCTACCGCGACCTCACCCGCGTGGCGCACCTCAATCCGCAGATGTGGTCCGAGCTCATGATCGACGACGCCGATGCGCTCGCCTTCGAGATCGACCATCTGATCGAATCGCTCGGCGCCTACAGCCGCGCCCTTAAGGACCGCGACCAGCGCTATCTGGAGAATCTCCTTGCCGAGGGCGACCGCATTAAGCGCGCGCTCGACGACGAGGCCTCCCACTAGACCACCTATCACGCCAGGTCGAAAGGACCGAAGCTTATGGCGATTACCATCGATATCGACACTGCACGCCCCTACCAGGTGCATGTTGGCACGTTTTTGCTGGAGCAGGCGGGACCGCTCGTGCGCGCCACTGCCGGCGGCACCAAGGCCGTCATCGTGACGGACACCAACGTGGGCCCGCTCTACCAGATGCCCGTTAAGCAGAGCCTGGAGGCGTCAGGCTACGAGGTGAGCATCTGCACCTTCGAGGCCGGCGAGGCCCATAAGCGCGCCGAGACCTATGTTGCCATTTTGGAGTTTGTGGCCGAGCACGAGCTTTCGCGCTCCGACGTGATCGTGGCACTCGGCGGCGGCGTCGTGGGCGACGTGGCGGGCTTTGTGGCCGCCACCTACATGCGCGGCTGCAAGTTTGTGCAGATCCCGACGAGCCTGCTCGCCATGGTGGATTCCTCGGTGGGCGGCAAGACCGCCATCGACCTGGCTGCCGGCAAGAACTTGGCCGGCGCCTTTTGGCAGCCGAGCGTGGTTATCGCCGACGTGGGGTGCCTGGCCACCCTCACGCCCGAGCAGTTCGCCGACGGCTGCGGCGAGGTCGTCAAGCACGCCGTGATCGCCGACCCGGAGCTTTTCGCCGAGCTGGAGAAGACCCCACTCACGCTGGAGTTGCTCAACCGCGATGTGGCCCGCGTAGCGCTCATCATCGCCCGCAATATCGACATCAAGCGCGCCGTGGTCGTCGCCGACGAGCGCGAAACCAACCAGCGCAAGCTCCTCAACTTTGGACACAGCGCCGGGCACGCCGTCGAGGCCTGCGAGCACTTTGAGCTCGGACACGGCAACTGTGTATCGATCGGCATGGGCATCATCACGCGCGCCGCGGCACTGCACGGCGTCTGCGATGCTGCATTGCCCGATCGTATTGAGGAGCTCTGCGCCCGCCATGGCCTCAAGACCCGCTGCGACCTAGATGCCGATGCCGTTTTTTCCGAGGCGCTCCACGACAAGAAGCGCGCGGGCGACACCATCGACCTGGTGATTCCGCACGGCATTGGCCGCTGCAGCATCGACCGCACGCCGCTTTCCACTTTCCACGAACTCATTGCCGAAGGCCTCGGCCAGAAGGGAGACGCATCCGCATGCTAGCCCGCATCACCCCGTCCCCACTTAAGGGCACCGTTCCCGCCATCGCGTCCAAGTCGATGGCGCACCGCCTGATCATCTGCGCTGCGCTTGCCAACGGCGAGACACACGTCACCTGCAACACCACCTGCGCCGACATCGAGGCTACGGTGCGTTGCCTTACGGCCCTGGGCGCTCGCATCGAGACCGTCGAGGACGGCTTCCAGGTCCACCCCACCATGAAGAGTATTGAGTTTGGCCTGCTCAAGGCCCTTGCCGGCGGCACGCTTGACTGCGGCGAAAGCGGCTCCACGCTCCGCTTTATGTTGCCCGTCGCCTGCGCGCTGGGCGCAGAAGCAACTTTTGTGGGTCAGGGACGCTTGGGCGCCCGCCCGCTGTCCCCGCTCTCGGACGAGATCATCGCCGCCGGCTGCGACCTACAGGGTCTGGGCGGTTTTCCGCTCAAGACGAGCGGACGCATGCGCCCGGGCACCTTTGTACTACCGGGCAACGTAAGCTCGCAGTATATCTCCGGCCTGCTGCTGGCGGCCCCGCTGCTGGCCCAGCCCTCCTGCGTGCAGGTAACCGGCCTCATCGAGAGCCGCCCCTATATCAACCTGACCATCCAGGCCATGAAGGCCTTTGGCGTCGAGGTTAACGTCGAGCGTATTCCCGCCAGGGACGGCCAGCCCGAGGTCACGAACTTCCGCGTAAACAGTGGATCGTA
>URTZ01000204.1 GCA_900550825.1 uncultured Collinsella sp.
CATGATGAACATCCTCAACGGCGGTGTGCATGCCGACAATAACGTCGACTTCCAGGAGTTCATGATCATGCCGGTGGGCGCCCCGAGCTTTGCCGAGGGCCTGCGCTGGTGCGCCGAGGTCTACCACACCCTCAAGGGCGTGCTGCACGAGGCCGGCCTGGGCGGCGGCGTGGGCGACGAGGGCGGCTTCGCGCCCAACCTCAAAACCAATGCCGAACCGTTCGAGTACATTACCAAGGCCGTCGAGAAGGCTGGCTTTAAGCCCGGCGTCGACTTCATGTACGCCATGGACCCGGCGTCCACCGAGTTCTACAACGCCGAGACCGGCATGTACGAGCTCAAGGGCGAGGGCGTGGAGTACACGAGCGCCCAGATGGTCGATTACTGGGAGAAGCTCGTCGACACCTATCCCATCATCTCCATCGAGGACGGCATGGCCGAGGAGGATTGGGACGGCTGGGTCGAGCTCACCCGTCGCATTGGCAACAAGGTGCAGCTGGTGGGCGACGACCTGTTCGTCACCAACACCGAGCGCCTCAAGAAGGGCATCGAGCTGGGTGCCGCCAACGCGATCCTGGTCAAGGTCAACCAGATCGGCACGCTCACCGAGTCGCTCGAGGCCATCGAAACCGCCAAGGAGGCCGGCTACGCTTGCATCGTGAGCCACCGTTCTGGCGAGACCGAGGACTCCACGATTGCCGACCTGGTCGTGGGCGTCAACGCCGGCCAGATTAAGTCGGGCGCCCCGTGCCGCAGCGACCGTATTGCTAAGTACAACCAGCTCATCCGCATCGAAGACGAGCTCGAGGGCAGCGCGCACTACGCCGGCAAGGCCGCGTTCTACAACATTCGCTAAACGGGCGAATTTGGCGAGGGGGAGGCTGACTCGGTTCCTCCTCGCCTTGGCTGGATGCCGCAAAGCACTATGGGCGCTGGGCCATACGGCTCAGCGCCTTTTTTATGTCGAGCAAAGGCTGGCGAAGGCGGTGCGGGCGCTCGTGCTATAACTAAAAGACTTAGCGCAAACAAACCTCAACCGCACAAGGCGCACATGGATCAGATTTACGACAACAGGTACTATTCCGCCGGTTCGCGTGAGCCGTCGCCTCGCCGTGCGCGCACGGTGCAGCTCGGTGGGTCCGCCTACGCCGGCGCCGACCGCTCCATGCGGCGCCCGACAAGTACCTCGCGCCCCAATGCTCAAGTGAATACTTCGACAGATGGACCAGTGCGCCCGGCACGTTCGTCGCATGCTCAGCGCTCGTCGGCTCAAACGCACGATAGGTCGAGCAGGCCCTCGAACCGTCTTTCGGGCTCGGACTTCATGCACTACGCCAACGACAATGCGGTGGTCAAGGCGATCTACGACTTTACCCATGGACCCCAGCGCGGGCTGTTTATTGGCATTGTCGTCGTTCTGGTACTCGTGAGCCTGTACTTTCCCGTGCGCGACCTCTACGTCGCCAAACGCTCGAACGATATCTTGGCCAAGCAGGTCGAGATTCGCCAGCAGTACAACGACGAGCTGCAGAAAAGCGTCGACAAGCTGCTCTCGGAGCAGGGTATCAAGGATGCGGCATCCGAGGACTTGGGCCTGGTGATGCCCGGCGAGAAGAGGATTGAAGTGCAGGGCCTGGACGACGATTCGGACGCGTCGTCGAGCAAAAAGTCCTCGAACGCCAAGAAGGCCAGCGAAGTTGCCAAAGAGATCGAAGAGGTCGGCAAGGACGCGCCGTGGTACATCCAGGCGCTCGATATGCTGTTTGGGTTTAACGGCGTCGAGGGCCAGACGGTCGTGTCCAACGGCGAATAGCGCCCGGAGGGGAGTTCGCAATGACGAATTGCAAACGATATAAGGTGGCGGCGATTGACCTGGGAACGGTGTCGTCGCGACTGGTGCTGGCCCAGGTCGAGGGCGGGGCGATCGTGGAATCGTCCAAGCATACCGAGATTACCGACTTGGGCGAGGGCGTGGATGCGACGGGCCGCTTTTGCGAGGCGGCCGTTGAGCGCGTGCTCGCTGCGTGCCGGATGTTTGTGGACGAGGCCCGTGCTTTTGGGGCCGTGTGCATCTGCACCACGTGCACGAGCGCCGCGCGTGATGCGTCCAATGCCGCGCTGCTACTGGACGGTCTGCGCGATCTGGGGCTTGAACCACAGGTGATTCCGGGCGAGGTCGAGGCGCGCCTGACGTTTTTTGGCGTGGCACACGACTTTGCCGGCGAGCGCATCATCGTTGCCGATTCGGGTGGCGGATCCACGGAGCTCGCGACGGGCGTCTATGCGCCGGAGCGTGGGGTCTTTGCGCTGGAGGGCACGCGTTCGCTGGACATCGGTTGTCGCCGTGTGACGGAGCGATTTTTCTCGGCACTGCCGCCCGCACGCGGCGAGCTTACTGCCGCTGCCGCGTGGGCGGGCGAGCAGTTCGCTGCCTATTTTGAGGGCCTGCCGAGCAATTTTGAGCGCGCCGAACGCTTGGTCGCAGTGGGTGGCACCGTCACCACACTCGTGGCGCTCGTTCATGAGCTGGAACCGTACGATTCGAGCTTTGTGCACCTGCGCGAGCTTTCGCTGGAGCAGGTTTCGGCCGCTATCGAGCGCATGTCCGCGCTGGATGTTGAGGGCATCGCCGCGTTGCCGGGCGTGCAACCCAAGCGCGCGGGCGTGATCTTGGCAGGTGCCGTGGTGATTCGCGAGCTCATGCGAGCCGGCGGCTACGACACGCTCACCGTAAGCGAGAACAGCCTGCTCGCCGGCATGGCCGCCACCATCAACGAGGTTCTCGACGGCGCGACCCCCACCATCGCCTGGACCCCCGCTCTCAGCACCCTCTAAATAAGCTGCGGTGAAATAGTTCCTAAATAAGCTGGTAAACGGTATAAACGGGGGTGCGGACGATTTCTTGGACCGCGCCTAGGCGTATCCAAGCTTCCTGCGGT
>URTZ01000205.1 GCA_900550825.1 uncultured Collinsella sp.
TTGACGCCGTCGCCCGTCATGGCCACGGTGTGCTCGCGGCGCTTGAGCGCCTGCACGAGCTCGCGCTTCTGCTGCGGGGTCACACGACCAAAGACATGGTAGCGGTCCACTGCGGCATCGAGCTTGGCCGGCGTATCGAGCGTCGTGGCGTCCACATAAGCGTCCGCCCCCGGCACGCCCACCACGCGCGCGATCGATGACACCGTACGCGGGTCGTCGCCGCTGATCACGTTGAGGGTCACGCCCTGCTCGTTAAAGTAGCCGATGGTCTCGGCCGCCGAGGTACGAATCTCGTCGCGGATGGTCACAAATCCCACGGGCTCGGCCTCGCCCACCATATCCCCATCGGGCGTAAAGCCGTCCACGCGCGCCACCACGAGCACGCGGCAGGTATCGGCAAGCTCAGCGACACGGTTCTCGACCTGCGAAAACACACGATCAGAGAGCACAAACTGCGCGGCACCCATCACATAGGAGCCCTGCGCAAAAGAAGCGCCACTCCATTTTTTAGACGACGAGAACGGAATGACCGACAGCGGCTCAGACACCTCGACCGGGCGATCGGCGTAATAGTTGAGCAGCGCCTGGCAGGTCTCGTTGGCATCGGCCGAAGTCGCACGTGCCACGTTAGCCAGCGCAAAATCGAGCACTGTGGTATCGACG
Source organism: uncultured Collinsella sp. (assembly GCA_900550825.1). Taxonomy (GTDB): domain Bacteria; phylum Actinomycetota; class Coriobacteriia; order Coriobacteriales; family Coriobacteriaceae; genus Collinsella. The sequence goes on from URTZ01000205.1 coordinate 664, forward strand.
GGAACAGCCGCCTCGTCCGAGTCCACGCCAAAGCCAACACCCTCAACAGGCAGCGGATACGTGCCCTCGACCTCCATACGGCCCGACGTGATGGTGCCCGTCTTGTCCAGGCACAGCACGTCGACGCGCGCGAGCGTCTCGATGCAGTAGAGCTGCTGCGCCAGCACCTTGCGGCGGGCCAGGCGCACCGTGGCGATGGCGAGCACCGACGAGGTCAGCAGCACCAGGCCTTGCGGGATCATGCCCAGCAGGGCGCCCACCGTGGACAGCAGCGCCGACGAAGGCACATGACCGGCCAACAGCTCGGAGAAGCACCACGAAAGCGCGCTATCGCCCGGGGTTCCCGCGGCATCCCACAGCTCGCTCACACTCGAGGCAAACAACGCCAAACCGAGCGGGATCATGATGATGCTCGCAAAGCGCACGATGGCGTTCAGCGCGTTCATGATCTCGGAATTAACCTTTTTGACGTACTTGGCCTCGTTATTAATTTTGGCCACGTAGTTGTCGGCGCCGACATGGATCACGCGGGCGCGCAGCAGGCCCGAGTCGATAAAGCTGCCGCTCATGAGCTCAGAGCCTGGCTGTTTCTTAATAAGGTCGCTCTCGCCCGTCAGCAGGCTCTCGTTCACGAGCGCCTCGCCCGACACCACCACGGCGTCGGCGGGAATCTGGTCGCCGCGCCCCAGGCGGATGATGTCGTCGAGCACGATCTGGTCCAGGTCGAGCTCCACCTCGGCGCCGTCGCGCACCGCGATGGCCTTCTTGGAGGTCAGCAGCGTGAGCTTATCGACCATCTTCTTGGAACGCATGGACTGAATGACGCCAATAGCGGTATTGAGGAACACCACGAACAGGAACGTCAGATTCTTAAACGAACCGGTCAAAATGACCAGGAACGCCAAGATCACGTTGATCAAATTGAACAACGTGCAGAGGTTCTCGATGATGAGCTCTTTGACCGACTTGGTCTTGAGCTCCATGTTGCGGTTGATCTTACCGGCGGCGATGCGCTCCTCAACCTCGGCGGTCGAGAGTCCGCGCTCGATATCCGTTGCTGCCATACCACGTCCCATCACGTCGCGTCGGTATAAGAAAAACCGCCCGGACCATGCGAGGTTCGGACGGTCTTACGTTCGATGGTGCCCCATGTTGGATTCGAACCAACGGCCTTCTGCTCCGGAGGCAGACGCTCTAATCCCCTGAGCTAATAGGGCCAACGTTTTGCATTATACCCAAGTGCACCACGGGCTATCAAAATAAAAGAAAAAGCTTTGCAATTCCGAGGAAGACGCGGTGCAACGGCCCACTTTAGAAGGCAAAAGCGAGTCAGATAGTATAAACTCTCATGCACCATATATACACGGCTCGCGATGCGGGCCGTTTTTGCAAGGGTTATCCATCGAGGTGAGAGGCACACCATGATTGCTATTTTAAAGCAGAGCGCCAGCGACGAGGCCGTCAGCCATATCGTCAGCTGGATTGAGAAAAAGGGCCTGAAGACCGATGTCTCGCGCGGCGAGAACGAGACGATCATCGGCCTGGTGGGCGATACGACCAAGATCGACCCGTTCCTGCTCGAGTCCATGGATGTCGTCGAGCGCGTGCAGCGCGTCTCCGAGCCGTTCAAGCGCGCAAACCGCAAGTTCCACCCCGAGGACTCCGTCATCGACTGCGGCCACGGCGTCAAGATCGGTGGCGACCAGTTCCAGGTCATCGCCGGCCCCTGCTCCGTCGAGGGCGAGAACCTCATTCGCATCGCACGCCGCGTAAAGGCCGCCGGCGCCACGATGCTGCGCGGCGGTGCTTACAAGCCCCGCACCTCCCCCTACGCCTACCAGGGCATGGGCCCCGCCGGCCTCGACCTGCTGTGCGAGGCGTCTGCCGAGCTCGACATGCCGATCGTTACCGAGATCATGGACCCGCGCGACGTGCAGGTCTTCTTGGACAAGAAGATCGACGTCATGCAGATCGGCGCCCGCAACGCCCAGAACTTCCCCCTGCTCAAGGAGGTCGGCAAGACCCAGACCCCGATTCTGCTCAAGCGCGGTATGTCCGGCACGATCGACGAGCTGCTTATGGCAGCCGAGTACATCATGAGCGAGGGCAACGAGAACGTCATCCTGTGCGAGCGCGGCATCCGCACCTTCGAGACCCGCACCCGCAACACCTTCGACCTCAACGCCGTGCCGGTGCTGCACCACCTGTCGCACCTGCCCGTCGTTGCCGACCCCAGCCACGCCACCGGTTA
>URTZ01000206.1 GCA_900550825.1 uncultured Collinsella sp.
CTTTCTTGGTAGTCGACTTCTTCGCGGTCGTCTTCTTGGCGGCAGTTGCTTTCTTGGCCGTCGTCTTCTTGGCCGCCGTCGTCTTCTTGGCCGTGCTCGCCTTGGTCGTGGTCTTGCGGCCGCGGGCGGGCTTCTTCTCCTTGGTCGGGCAGTCCATGTTGACGCAGATACGCCACGGACCGCGCGCCGTGTTGACCACCACGATGGGGGCACCGCACTCGGGGCAGGTCTCGCCCGTCGCCTCGAGCTTGCCACGCGCCGGCAGCGGATAGCTCACGCCGCAATCGTCATAGTTGGTGCAGCGGATAAAGCGCTTGCCGCTCTTCTCGCTCTTGTGTGCAATCAGATCGCCATGGCGTCCGGCCTCGGCACACACCTTGCACTCGCCCACCTTAAGGTCGGGCTCGTAGTTGGTGGGGCATGTGGGGTTCACGCAAATCTCGAAGGCCTTCTGGCGGAACGGCTGGCACTTAATGCGCGGCGCGCCGCACTCGGGGCACACGGCCGCCTCGCCCTCGAGCGGGCTTACCTTGACGCCGCTCGGCACCGGATAAGTCACGTCGCAGTCGGGCCAGCCCATGCAGCCGATAAAGCTGCCACGGGTCTTGGCGCTCGTCTTCATAACCAGGTCCTTGCCGCACTTGGGGCAGGCGCCCACGCGCGCATCGGCCGTGACGGCGTCGCTGATAGCGTCGCCCAGCTCCTGCGTATGCTTGAGCAGCTCGTCGAGCACGCCGGCCAGCAGCGCGCGCGAGTGCGTCACGACATGCTCTTCGGTGTCCTCACCGCGCTCCACGCGGGTCATGTCACCGTCGAGCTCGCTGGTCATGTCGGGGCTCGTGATGCGCGGGGCAAACTGCGACAGCGCATCGATAATGGCGATACCCAGCTGGCTCGGCTCCACGGGATCATTTTTGAGGTAGCGCACGGCATACAGGCGCTCGATGATGCTCGCGCGCGTGGACTTAGTACCCAGGCCGCGCTTCTCCATCTCCTGCACGAGCTTGCCCTGGCTGTAGCGCGCGGGCGGCTCGGTCTGCTTGGCCTCGAGCTTAATGTCGAACACGTCGACCGTGTCGCCCTGCTCCAGCGGCGGCATCTGCTCGTCGCGCTTAAGGCCGTACGGGTACGCCTCGCGGAAGCCCGGGGTCACGAGCACATCGCCCGAAGCCACGAACGGCTCGCCGTTCACATCGAGCTCGAGCTTGGTGTTCTCGATGGTCGCAGGACCCATAAGCGTCGCCAGGAAGCGACGGGCGATGAGGTCGTAGAGCTTGCGCTGGCCGCCGTCGAGCGTGGACGGGTCGCCCTCGCCCGTGGGATAGATAGGCGGGTGGTCGGTGGTCTCGACCTTACCGCGCGTGGGCTTCATGGGACCGGCGAGCACCTTTTTGCACACGGGTGCCAGCGCCGGGTTGATCTTTGCCAGGTCGCTCACCACGGCGCCCAGATCGAGCGTCGCGGGGTACACGGTATTGTCGACACGCGGGTAGCTGATGAGACCGGCCATGTAGAGGGACTCGGCGATGCGCATCGTACGCGCAGGCGAGATGCCCTCGGCCGCGGCGGCAGCCTGCAGCGAGGTGGTCGCAAACGGCGTGGGCGGCTGCTGCTTGCGCGAGCGCTTGGTCACCGCGGCGACGGTTGCCGTCGTAACGCCGTCGACATGGCCGTATGCCGTCTCGGCAGCATCCTTGTCGGTAAAGCGTGCCGTTTTGTGAGCAATCTTGAAGCGGTCATCCTCGGCGGCGCCCTGCGCGGCACCCATGCCGCGGATCTGCCAATAGTCCTCGGGCACAAACGCCATGCGCTCGCGCTCGCGCTCGACCACCAGGGCGAGCGTCGGCGTCTGCACGCGACCCACGCTGAACCGTGCGTTGTAGAGCAGCGAGTACGCGCGGCTCGCGTTCATGCCGATCAGCCAGTCCGCCTTCGACCTGATCTCCGCCGACCATGCGAGCCCTTGGTATTCGGATTCGGGTTTCATCGCCCGCCACGCGGCCTGGATGGCCTCCGCCTCCAGGCTCGCCACCCACAGGCGCAGTTCCGGCTTGCGCGAGCCTTCCATGTCCGCGATGCGGCGGAAGATGGCCTCGCCCTCGCGGTCGGGGTCGCAGGCGTTGACGAGGCAATCCACATCCGCGCGCCGGATCAATTGCACGATCTGCCGGTAGCGGGAGCCGGCACCGCGCTCCTCGCTGATCTTCCACTGCCAATGGCCGGACGGGTCCACAGGCAGCGTGTCCAGACTCCATTTGCCCCAATCCCTGTCCTTGTAGTCCTCGGGCATGGCAAGGTCGATCAGGTGGCCCTGCGCCCATGTCACGAGCAGCTGGCCGCACTCATAGCATCCGTCCCTTTGGACGGGCGCGGCGCACAACGCCTGCGCGATGGCCGTGGCGACCGATTTCTTTTCCGCGATGACGAGCTTCATTCTTCGTTCGCGTTCCTTCCGTTTTTTGGGATTCCTTGATTCTTGTCCGACATGCGAGGGCCGGCGCGGGAATCCCTTCCCGGCCGGCCCTGGATGGAGAGGCGTCGCCAAGGTCAGGCGGCGAAGCCGAGCAGCGGCGCGAACACGGCGGCGATGGCCAGCACCGCGATCAGCATGAGGATGACGCCGGCGATCCACGCGATGGCCGTCACCAGCGTGCGGCTCCAGGTCTGTCCGCCGGATTCCACGATCATCGGGCTGCCCATGCGTTTGCCGATGATCGCGCACACGCCCGAGGCGACCACGCACAACAGCACGAGCACCACCTGGAGCATCCCGTTGAGCTCGACCAGCCACGTCCACAGGCCCATGAACCAGCCGGCGAGCATAGAGAGAAACGATTCCATTGATTTTCCTTTCACCTGATTGGAACGACGCTTCCGATTCTCGGCCGCAAAACGGCCGG
>URTZ01000207.1 GCA_900550825.1 uncultured Collinsella sp.
TATAACCGCGCGGTGCGTCGTCTGTACGGACCTGGTACGCCGTGGGGCGAGGTTGCCGAGTGGCAGACCGCCACGATGGATGAGCTTGAGCGTCAGCAGCGCGTCAACGAGACGGCGAAGCATCGCGTGGTGGGACTCGTTATCGAGACGCGCCCCGATGCCGTGACGCCACAGGCGCTCACGTTCATTCGTCGTCTGGGCTGCACCAAGATTCAGATGGGCATCCAGAGCCTCGACCAGTATCTGCTTGACATTAACGAGCGTCGTATCACGGTGGCTCAGATCGAGCGAGCGTTTTCGCTCGCGCGCCTATTTGGCTTTAAGATCCACGCGCACTTTATGCTCAACTTGCTGGGCGCCACGCCCGAGGGGGACAAGCGTGACTACGAGCGCTTTATGACCGAGGGCACCTTTATGCCCGACGAGGTCAAGGTCTACCCGTGTGCGCTCATTGAGGGTTCGCGTCTGGTGGGCTGCTATGAGCGCGGCGAGTGGCGTCCCTATACCGAGGAAGAGCTGCTCGATGTGCTGGCCGATGACATCGTGGTGACGCCGGCGTTCTGCCGCATCAGCCGCATGATCCGCGACTTTAGCTCCGACGACATCATGGTGGGCAACAAGAAACCCAACCTGCGTCAGCTCGTCGAGAACCGCCTGGCGGCTCGTGGGGAAGGCGCGACGGTGCGCGAGATTCGCTATCGCGAGATCAGCACGGCTGGTGCCGACCTGGACGAGTTGACCCTTGACGAGGAAGTTGCGTACGAGACGCCGGTGACTTACGAGCGCTTTTTGCAGTGGGTGACGCCGCAGGGCAAGATCGCGGGCTTTTTGCGCCTGTCGCTGCCCGACCGTTCGTTTGTTGCCGCGCATGCGGACGAGTTGCCGACGACGCTGGACGAGGCGATGATTCGCGAGGTGCACGTGTATGGCATGGCGGCGCGCGTGGGGTATCAAGGCCAGGCGGCCCAGCACCATGGGTTGGGGCGTCTGCTCGTAGAGCGTGCGTGCGAGATTGCCCGGGATGCGGGTTATACGCGCATCAACGTGATCAGCGCGATTGGTACGCGCGAGTACTATCGCCATTTGGGTTTTTACGATCATGGACTCTATCTGCAAAAGGAGCTGTAAATGAACAAGCCGAGTGTTTCTGCTGGCGTCGTTGCCGGCGTTGCTCTGGGAGCCGTGGCGCTTGGTGCGGCCGCCGTTGCTGTTCGTGCTGCCTGTCTGCAGGTTGCGCGAACCCGCAATGGGTTGGCGCGTGTGAAACGCGTGCACGATGAGGACGGCGACGAGGTTCGCGTGTTGGTGCAAGGCGGCGTCTACCAAAGCGCAAGTTACGTTGGCGAGCGTTGGGCGGAGCCCGTCTTTGCGTACTATCGTGCGTTTGACGACGTGTTTGAGGCCGAGGGCGCAATGCGTGACGCTTATGGTCACGGTATCAACTGCATGCTTATGCTGGGCGGCGGCGGGTTTGCCTATCCTAAGTTCGCTCTGATGTCGCACGAGAGCTTGCGCATGGACGTCATCGAGTATGACGGAGAGATTACGCGCCTGGCGCGTCGCTGGTTCTACCTAGATGAGCTGGAGCGCGCGGCGGGCGATCGCCTGCGGGTGATAACCGCCGAGGCTCGCTCGTATCTGGGCGTGACGAGCGTGGGGCATCGTCGCTACGACGTGGTCGCGAGCGATTGCTTTGGCGGTGCCGAACCCGTACGTGAGCTGGCGACGGTTGAGGCGTTGCGTTTGGTGCGAGGCAGCCTGAACCCCGGGGGTATCTACGTTGCCAATATCGTGAGCGCAAACGAGGGGAGCGACGTGACGTTCCTGCGCGACTGCGCTGCCACGGCACTCGAGGTATTCTCCCACGCCTGGGTGGTCCCATGCGGTGATGCGGAGTTCGGCGGCGAGGAGAACTACCTGCTCATCGCCAGCGACGGCGACTACGCCTTTGCCGAAGCCGTGCCCTTCGACGCCGGCTTCCTCGGTACTGCTCTCCACGACTAGCGCGTCTTTCTGCGACCAGTTTGTTTGGGATGAGGCTATTTTAGCTACTTCATGCCCAAAGTAGCACAACAAGCCCCGTCCTAAAAAGACTGGTCTCAGGCGTGGTCGCGCCAGCTGCGGACACGCTGCTTCATGCCCTCGATGTCGAGCACGCCTTCGGCGAAGCCTTTGCGCACAAGCTCCTCGGGAACGTACTCGTCGTAGCGATCAAAATAAGGCACCTCGCCGGGATAGACGAGCTCGATGGGGTCGAAGTCCTTTTCGGCCTCGGCTGCGAGCACCTCAAAGAACGTCTTCTCGTCGGCCTTCATCTTAAACTGCATAAAGTATGGACGCGACGGATCGAGCCCGCGAAGGCCAAGCTCCGCGGCGCATTTAATCTTGAGCATGCGCTCGAGTGCCAAAAAGGCGTAGCTGCCCAACCAGGGGAAGAGCACCCAAGTGTCGCCACCCAGGTTGATGAGCGGCTTAGTTCCCGCGCCCGAAATCTCGGCGGTATGACGAGCCTGCGCCAAGCGAGCCTGTGCGTTACCCATAAGGTACGGATATGCCGCGTGCTCGTTGAGCGCCTTGCGCATGCGCTCGAGCACATGCGTGTTAATGTCGCCGGGGCAGTCGCCAAAGTAGGCCGGCACCCGGCCTTTGACCTGCGTGGCAAAGACGGTGTGGCGCTTCCAGTCCACTTCTTCGACAATCCAGCAATGTCCGGCGATGGCGATGCGCTCACCGGGCGGTGGCGGATTGACGATCGTGCCCAACTCGGCCGACTCGCTGCGAACGGTGAACTCCTCGTTTTCCTGGAACACAGCGTAGAACTTAAAGTTGTTAATGATGCGCTCGCCCGCGAGACCCACGATGAG
>URTZ01000208.1 GCA_900550825.1 uncultured Collinsella sp.
TATCGCCCTTTTTGATGGAGCCGTCAAAGACGCGGACCGTGGCAACGACGCCGCGGTACTCATCAAAATACGAATCCAAGATGAGCGCCTTGAGCGGCGCATTCGCATCGCCCTTGGGCGGAGAGATCAAAAAGACGATGGACTCAAGCAGATCGTGGATGCCCTCGCCGGTCTTGCCCGATACGCATACGGCATCGTCGGCAGGAATCGCCAGGTCATCCTCGATCTCGGTCTTAACCTCGTCGGGATGGGCCGAGGGCAGGTCGATCTTATTGATGGCGGGCACGATATCCAGATTAGCGTTCATGGCGAGCGTCGCGTTGGAGACGGTCTGCGCCTCGACGCCCTGCGTGGCGTCGACGACGAGCACCGCGCCCTCACAGGCGGCCAGCGAGCGCGAGACCTCATAGGTAAAGTCCACGTGGCCCGGCGTATCGATCAGGTTGAACTGATACGTCTCGCCATCGTCGGCGTCATAGGAAACGCGAACGGCATTGGACTTGATCGTAATGCCGCGCTCGCGCTCGATATCCATGGTGTCGAGCAGCTGCGACTCCATGTCGCGCTCGTCGACGGTATGGGTGAGCTCGAGGATGCGGTCACTGATCGTGGACTTGCCATGGTCGATGTGCGCAACGATCGAGAAGTTACGGATGTGGGAAATGTCAATTGAAGTATTCATGCGGACTATCTTACCCGAGCGGTACAAAAAATGGAGCCTGTTCCATAAAACAGGCTCCATTTATGCGCGTAATCTGTGTGGTGTGAAATTTACAACTTAGGCGTTGATGCTGTTCACGAGCTTGGCAAGACCGGACTTGCGGTTGGAAGCCTGGTTCTTGTGGATAACATGCTTGGCGGCAGCCATGTCGAGACGCTTGGTGACGGTCTTGAGGGCAGCCTGGGCCTTCTCGGCGTCGCCCTCGGCGACGGCGGACTGGACGTGCTTGGTCAGCGTCTTGAGCTCGGACTTGACAGCCTTGTTACGCATGCGAGCTGCCTCATTGGTGCGGATACGCTTCTTCTGAGACTTGATGTTTGCCACTTCTGGAGTTCCTTTCGAGTTCCTTGCAAAAAATGTATGACACCTCTGAGACACGGTGAGGTCATGCAAGCGCCTACTATAGCACGCTCCCCCTCAAAGGGATAGAACGAATTTGTCAAATAGGCAGGTATCATCACGATTTTCTCAAGATGTTCGTAATCCAGAGCAAAAGCGCGGTCTGGGAATCGGCCGAACCCTTCAGTGCGAGCTCCACATCGACCGCGCCCTCGAGCGCAGCGACAAGCTCAGCCATCGAAAAGCGGCGTGCCCAGGTCAGATGATTTTTGACCTGCCAGGACTGGAGCCTGAGCGTCGCGGCGAGCTCACGCCCCTGCCCGCGAGAGTCGAGCGCCTTGGCGACGATCAGCTCACGGATGCGACCACATAGCAGCGTGTAGGTCCACACGTAGCTCTTGGAGGGCAGAAGCTTAAAGAGCTCGAGCGAACGCCGTATATCGCGAGCCGAGACGGCATTGAGGAAGTCCCAGGGCTGGACTTCGGCCGTACGCACGATCCAACGCTCCACGTCGGCAAGTTCAATCTGGGGTGCCTCGACCATCTGGGCGAGCTTTGCCAAGTCGTTATCGAGCATGCGGGTGTTCTCACCCGAGCGGGAAACGAGCTCTTCGGCAGCCGCCGTCGAAATGGACTTGCCGTGCTGCGTCGCCATCTGCTGCACGCGGCGCGGGAGCTCCCAGCGCTTAGTACCCGAACAGTCGATCACGGCCTTCTTGTCAATCTTGGCGATCGCCTTGTACAGGCGCGTGTTCTTGGCAAGCGAATCGGCGATGATGAGGCAAACCGTCGTGGGGCTGGGACTCGCCAGATACTCGATGAGCGGCTCGGAAATCGCTTTGGCAAGTTTTGAGCAGCCGTCAAGGATTACCAGACGAAACTCGCTGCCCATGGGAAAGGTGTTGAGCGATCCGATAATCGACTCGATATCGGGGTCTTTGGTCATATCGCGCTCGTCGAGGTTGAACTCGACCATGCCCGTCTTTTCCAGACGCGCCTTCATACGCGAGACGGCGTGGTCGCGTTTGACTCCGTCGGTACCGACAATCAGATATGCCGGCAGCAGACCGGTTTCGGACATTGCGCTCCCCTCCCGCAGGCCTTCGTATTCGCTCCGTGCCATTCTAGCCCAGGGGCCCACCACACGCCAACGACGTCGTCACGGTCGCTGGCATCGCATCGCAAAGCCATTCGCAGTTGGCGTGACGGTAATGTCGCCGTGTTCGATAGTGCACGCGAACACGCCGCCCGCTTCCTTAACGGCATCGATGCAGGCATCGGACGGATGGCCGTATCGATTCCCTTCGCCCGCACTCGCGAGGGAAAGCTCGGGCTTCAGGATGTCCAGCAACTCATCATCGACTGAAACCTTAGAGCCGTGATGCCCAAGTTTAAGTACGTCGATATCCCCCACCTCCTGCACGAATTCCCGTTCTTGGTCGATCTCGGCATCACCGGTGAGGAGCATACGCAGGCCCTTGCCTTCCTGAACATATGAGAGCAGCAGGACAAGCGAGTCCTCATTTCCCTCGCCATCCACGGACTCGAATGGCCACATCACGCGGGCGCAAAATGAGCCGATATCGACCGTATCCCCACGGCGCACCTGCCGATACTCAACGCCAGGTCGGTTCAATACCTCGGCAGGAGCATCCTCCAGCGCATCCGCCGCCACGGCAATCGTACCGACCGAAAACTGTTCGAGCACGGCAGGCAGACCACCCCAGTGATCCTCATCCCAATGCGTCACAAAGACGGCATCGATATGGTGCACGTTATTGCGAACCAACGCCGCCACCAC
>URTZ01000209.1 GCA_900550825.1 uncultured Collinsella sp.
CCGCTGTCGTGTAGGCGCTATTTGTTAAGTGAGTGCGTTCGAGCTCGCGTGCTACAGCGAGTCGATAAAGCGCTGCTGGGCGGCGCGTCCTGCCTCGTCCCACTTAAAGACGCCGGCGTTGTCGAGCACGTGGCCAAACACCACGCCGACCTCCTCGTGCAGGATATCGATGGCGTTGTCGGCCGTAAGTTCGTCGGCGCGGCGGGCAAAGACGTCCTCAGCCCATGCGGCGTGGCTGCGGCAAAGATCATCGCCCTCGAGCGCACCGGCAAGATCGTAGCTGGCATCGACCTTGGCTGCCAGCAGATGCTCACGGACAGCGCCAAGCTCGGGAACCAGGCGCGGCGGCAGAATGGCCAGGCCCATGACCTCGATCAGGCCGATGTTCTCCTTCTTAATGTGGTGGTACTCGGCATGCGGGTGGAACACGCCCAGCGGATGCTCGTCGGTCGTGATGTTGCAGCGAAGCGCCAGGTAGGCCTCGTAGATTTCGCCGCCGGCATTTCCGCGAGAGTCGACGCGGCGGATGACGGGCGTCACGGTGTTGTGCGCCACGCCATCGGCTGTGTACGCGATGACGCCCACAGACTCATCGGTCCACTCGCGCCAGGCGAGGATAATCTTCTCGGCAGCGTCGAGCAGCTGAGCGCGGTCATGCGAGCGCAGGCGCAGCACCGAGAGCGGCCACTGCAGCACAGTGCCGGTGACCTGGTCAAATCCGGGCACGCTAAACTGCGAGACCTCGGCGGCGTGCATCATGGGGAACTCGTGCGCGCCGCCCTGGAAGTGGTCGTGCGACAGAATCGAGCCGCCCACGATGGGCAGGTCGGCGTTGGAGCCAATAAAGTAGTGCGGGAACAGGTCGACAAAGTCGAGCAGGCAGGTCAGGCCCTTGCGGTCGACGTGCATCGGGCGATGCTCGGAGCTCATGGCAATGCAGTGCTCGTTAAAGTACGCGTACGGGCTGTACTGGAAGCCCCAGCGCTCGCCGTCGAGCTGGATGGGAATAACGCGCAGGTTCTGACGGGCGGGATGAGCGCCGCCGTCGGCTGCGGCGGAGCGTCCGGGGTAGCCCTCGTTCTCGATGCAGAGCTGACAGGCGGGATACTTCTCGCCCGTGTTTTTGGCGGCACCGGCTGCGGCAATATCGCGCGGGTCCTTTTCGGGCTTTGACAGGTTGATAGTGATCTCCAGGTCACCCCAGTTGGTGGGGGTGTTCCATTTGATATTGCGCGCGATGGCGGCGCGGCGCACGTAGCCGGCGTCGCAGCACAGGCCGTAGAACCAATCAGTCGCGGCGCGGGGCTCGTTGACGCCCATGCGGCCGTTGAATTCCTCGTTTACAACCGAAGGCCTCGGCATCAGCACGCCCATGATGCGCATGGCGATGCGGTCGCGGCCCGATACCGTGTCCTCGGCAGCACCGTTGGCAACAGCCGCCTCGGCAAGCGCGGCAAGTGTGCCTTCAAGGTCAAAGTTGGGCAGGGTATCGGGGTGCAAGAGCGAGAGTTTCTCGACCTGGAGCGCCCAGGCCATGTCGAGCGCCGGGCCCGTGGCGCCGATGCACTCCAAAATGGTGTTGTAGGCCCAGATGCGATCGTCCTGTCGGATCATCGATCGATGGATGGCATACTCAATCAAGCCCTGCGCGGCCTCGCGCACGTCAGTCATTACAGCCATGCCGCGTAAGCCCCCTTGTCAGAAATTGCGTAGTGGCGGGCAGAGCCCTCGCCCAGCCAGCCGTTCATCTTGGTAATAAAGGTGTCGACTAGGTCGAGCGGCACGAAGGCCTGGATGGTGCCACCAAAGCCGCCGCCGTGGATGCGGACGGCGCCGCGGCCGTCGAGCACATGCTCGGCCAGTGCCAAGGCATACATCGAAGGCTGCTCGGAGCCCAGCTTGGCAACGACATTCTGCAGGTACATGGCAGAGCTGGCGCCGGACTCGCGCGTCAGGACCAGGAACTGGTCAATGTCGCCGGCGTTCAGGGCTGCCCAGCGCTTGTCGACCAGGCCGTTTTCGTACCAGTAGTGAACGGCGCGCAGGCAGGCGCGGTCGCCCAGCTTGGCGCGCAGCTCGGGGAGCTTGGCGTCAAAGTCCGCCACGTTTACCTCGCACAGGCGTGCCTTGCCAAACTCGGCAGCGACGTCCTGCATCTCGCGCGGAACGGCGGCGTAGTCGTCGGTGGCGGCCACGTGGTCGGCACCGACCTTAACGAGCACGAGCGCATAACCGTGATCCTCAAAGTTGAGCTCGAGCTTCTGGGTTTTAGGCTGAGCCTGGTCCTCAAAGTCCATGTAGGCAAGGCCGCCCAGACACACAGCGGCCTGGTCCATCAGACCGCAGGGCTTGCCGTAATAGTTGTTCTCGGTGCGCTGGCTCATCTGGGTCGACCCGCAAAGCGGCGAACTGCTCTCCCGCAGGCGTTGTGCGCCCGGCTCCCCGCTGCTGCTCTTCCGTGAGCTGTACAGCATCCTCGACCTGCTGTGGCCCGATTCGCTGCGGGTGACCCTGGCGATGCTCGAATGTGAGGAGTATCGCCTGAAGGACGGCAGAGGACCCGACGGCAAAAAAGGCGCCCATCGCAGTCAACTGCTGCCGCTGCGGCTGATGGAGGAAATCGAGCTGAGCTGCCCTGCGGACCTGCTGACCCTGCTGCCGCCTTTGCCCGAGCAGTTCCACTCAGCTGAACTGCGCCGCTTGACCCGCGCACGTCCGCGTGCTGTTTCCTATGTGATTCAGGTGCTGCGCCGGCTCAACCTGATTGAGCAAATTGGGGTCGAAAATCGTTTTCACATCTACCGTCTAACTAAAGATCCATCCTTTTAGGC
>URTZ01000210.1 GCA_900550825.1 uncultured Collinsella sp.
AGTTCCGCACGCAAAGAAGGCCACTTAATGTGGCCTTCGTCTTGCGCAGGACTGTTCGAAATTTTGAGGAAGCACCCGCCCTGCCGGGACTCCCGGGTTCCCGTTTACGAGAGCGACGTTCTCAGCAACTCGTTGAAGAGCTTCGGGTTGCCCTTGCCGCGGCTCGCCTTCATGCACTGGCCCACCAAAAAGCCGATGACCTTCTGGTTGCCATCTCGGTACTGCTGCGCCTGCTCGGCACAGTTTGCCAGCACCTCGTCCACAATCGGCTGCAGCGCGCCGGCATCGCTCACCTGACGCATGCCGCGCTCGTCGACGATCTTGTTGGGGTCGTCGCCGGTCTGGGCCATGGCCTCAAAGACCTCGTGCGCCTGGTTGGAGCTGATGGCGTCGGTCGCCAGCAGCTTGGCAAGGGCTGCCACCTGAGCCGGCGCAATGCCGGACTCGGCGAGCGACACGCCTGCGCCCTTAAGGTAGGCGATCATCTCGTTCACCAGCAGGTTTGCGACCGTCTGTGCCTCCTTGCCAGCCATACCGGCAGCGGCAGCCTCAAAGAACTCAGCAAACTCGGGGTCGCCGGCAATCTGCTCGGCATCGGCCGCCTTAATGCCAAAGTCGGCCTCAAAGCGGGCGCGCTTGGCATCGGGCAGCTCGGGGATCTCGCCACGGCAGCGGTCGATGAACTCGTCGTCCAGATCAAACGGCGCCAGGTCGGGATCGGGGAACAGACGATAGTCGTCAGCCGTCTCCTTGACCCGCATGACCACGGTGCGCTTGCGGCTGGGCTCCCAGTGGCGGGTCTCCTGATAGATGATTCCGCCCTCCTCGAGCACCTCGGCCTGACGGCAGATCTCGTAGGCAAGGCCGTCGTGCAGGCTCTTAAACGAGTTGAGGTTCTTGAGCTCGGTCTTGGTGCCCAGCTTGGTCTCGCCGCGGCGGCGCAGCGACACGTTGCCGTCGCAGCGCATGGAGCCCTTCTCCATGGAGCAGTCTGAAATGCCCAGCGTCACAAAAATGCGACGGAGCTTCTCCATAAACAGGCGAGCCTCCTCAGGCGTGCGCAGATCGGGCTCAGTCACGAGCTCAATCAGCGGCGTGCCGCAGCGGTTGTAGTCGACGAGCGACTCGGCCGCGGCGGTAATGCGGCCCTCGGCACCGCCCACGTGGACCATCTTGGCGGCGTCCTCCTCCATGTGGATGCGCAGGATGCGAATGGGCACCGTGTAGGAACCGTCCTCGCGACGCTCGGGCATCTGCAGGTTGGACGCGTCATAGCTGGCCAGGTGGCCGGCGCGTTGGTTGCCCTCTCGCATGGTCGACGTCATGGACGTGGACAGGCCCTCGGCGTTGGCCGAAGCGCTCGCCAGGCTCTGGGCCTCGGCCTCACCAAACGCGCAGTCGGGACGCTCGGCGGCACCGCGACCGGTCACGTCCAGATCCAGGTGACCGTACATGGCAAAGGCGACCGGACCCTGCGTGGTCTGGAAGTTCTTGGCCATGTCGGGATAGAAGTAGTGCTTGCGGTAGAACATCGAGTGACGCTGGATCTCGCAGTTGGTGGCGAGACCGGCCTTGACGATGCTCTCGATGGCGCGCTTGTTGGGCACCGGCAAGGCGCCGGGCAGGCCCAGGCACACCGGGCACACGTTGGCGTTGGGCTCGTCATCGTGGCTGAGCTTGCAGTTGCAGAACATCTTGGTATCGAGTGCGGTGAGCTCGGTATGGATCTCCAGGCCGATCACGGCCTCCCAATCCTGCAGGACCTCGGAAAGCTCCTTCATTACAGCTCGCCTCCCTTCCCGGCAAAAGCGGGCGCGACGGAAAGCGCGGGCGCACCCGTGGCGGCATCGGCAAAGCCGCGCTCCAGGGCGCGGGCAAACGTGAGCAGCTGACGGTCCTTAAACGCCGGACCCACCAGCTGGGCAGAAACGGGCAGCTGAGTATCCTCGCCCAGGCCCAGCGGCACCGAGATACCGCCGTTGCCGCAAATGTTGAGCGAAATGGTGTACAGGTCGGAGAGATACATCTGCGTGGGGTCGCTGATCTCGCCAAACTTAAAGGCCGTGCGCGGCGAGGCGGGCATGAGGATGGTGTCCACCTTGGCATACGCGGCGTCGTAGTCCTGCGTGATGAGCGTGCGGGCCTTTTGCGCGGCGTAGTAGTACTTGTCGTACACGCCCGAGCTCAGCAGGTAGGCGCCGAGCATCTGACGGCGCTTGGCCTCGGCGCCAAAGCCGTGGGCGCGCGAGAGCGAGCTCTGGTCGGACAGGTTGGCGCAGCCCTCCTCCTGGTAGCCGTAGCGAATGCCGTCGAAGCGAGCCAGGTTGGAGAACGCCTCGGCCGGGCCGATGACGTAGTAGGCGGCGATGGCGGCGTCCAGGTGCGGCAGGTCGACCTCGACCAGCTCGGCGCCCTGGTTCTGAAGCTCCTGGGCGGCACGCTGAACGGCGGCCTTGACCTCGGGCGTCAGGCCCTCGGCCTCCATAAACGCGGGGATGATGCCCACGCGCTTGCCCTCGATGCTGTCGTTGAGATACTCGGTAAAGTCGACGGCGCAATCCTGGCTGGTGCAGTCGTACGGATCATGGCCCGCGCCGGTAAGCGCGTTCATGGCCAGCGCGACATCCTCGACCGTGCGGCCAAAGGGGCCCACCTGGTCGAGCGACGAGCCAAAGGCAACCACGCCGTAACGGCTCACGGCGCCATACGTGGGCTTAAGGCCCACCACGCCGCAGAGGCTCGCCGGCTGGCGGATGGAACCGCCGGTGTCCGAGCCCAGCGAGAGCGCGACCTCGCCCGCAGCGACGGCAGCAGCAGAGCCGCCCGAAGA
>URTZ01000211.1 GCA_900550825.1 uncultured Collinsella sp.
CGACGCTGTTGCCACCCACATACGTCTCGACCAGGGTAAGGTCGGGATTGAACACGACAAAGTCGGCGTCGCGGCCAGGCATAATGCTGCCACATTTATCCCCGACGTGAGCAGAACGCGCAGGCACCTCAGTCGCCATGCGAATGGCGATATCGGCGCTCGCAAGGCCCCAGTCGACGATGTTCTTAACGCCCTGTGCGAGCGTGAGCACCGAGCCGGCGATAGCAGAGCCATCGGCGAGCCAGCAAAGGTTGTCCTTCATAATGACGTCCATGCCGCCGCTGGTGTACTTGCCCTCGGGCATGCCGCCGCAACCCAGGCAGTCGGTGATCAGCACCGTGTGCTGCCAGCCCTTGGCCTGCAGCAGGGCCTTGATAGCAGCGGGGTTCACATGTTTGCCGTCGCAGATGATCTCGGCATAGGTGTTGGGCGTGGTCATAGCGGCGCCAACAACACCGGGCTCACGGTGATGGAGGCCACGCTGGCCGTTATAGGTATGCGTAAAGCAGCTGGCGCCAGCATTGATGGCGGCTGCGCACTCATCATAGGTGGCATCGGAGTGGCCAATGCAGGTCACAACGCCCTTGGCGCTCAGAGCCGCAGCGTAAGCGGCGGCGCCGTCACGCTCGGCCGCCATGGCGCTCTTGACGATACGACCGCCGGCGGCCTCCTGCCACTCGTCAAAAATTTCCTCGGACGGGTCAATCAGATAAGCGGGGTTCTGGGCGCCCACATGCTTCATGGTAAAGAACGGACCCTCCAGGTAGATACCCTGAATACGAGCACCGCAGAACTCGGGCCCGCGCTCTTCGTCCGCCTGTGCAATAGCGGCACAGGCGTCCTTGATCTGCTCCACGCCGTCGGTAAAGGTCGTAGGCAGCCAGCTGGTGGTACCACGACGAGCAAGCTCGGTCGAGCTGATGTTGATACCCTCAGCATCGTTGTCAGTCGTGGCATGGTTATAGAAACCATGGATATGGGTGTCCACCATACCCGGTGCAATCCATGTACCCGAATAATCTTTGATCTCGCAAGCGGGCTCATCGGCCTGCCAAGCGCCAAAGACGCCGTCTTCGACCATCAGGAAGCCGCCCAGCTGCGGCCCCGCCGGCAAAAAGAACTTGTCGGCCTTGATAGCATACGTGCTCATCTATGCTCCCGTACCCGCAGTGTGTTTTAGGGCGGATCAAAAACCACTGCATTGTTAATTCGAGCGATTGTTCGTTGCCTTCTACCGCTTGGCACATTTTGCACCCGCCGCAAAACACGCCAAGCCGTTTATACCCAATAACTCTAGACTGCGCGGTTGTGGTAGACCTTGTACTTAAACTGGTCGGCACGCGCAACCGAACGCGTATACTCGATAACCTCGTTGTTCATGTCATATGTGGTACGAATCAAATCCAGGACCGGTGCGCCTTCGGCAATCTCGAGCAGACGAGCGTCGGAATGGCGTGCGATACTCGCGTAGAATTCTTCCTCTGCCACGCGAACTTTCTCGTGAAAGTCCTGCTCGATCATGTCGTACAGTGATTTGTTCTCGATCATGGGGCGCTTAAGCGCAAAGAACTTGCGGCTTGGCAGATATGTACACTCAATCATCAGCGGCACACCATCGGCAATACGCAGGCGCTTGATCTTGTACAGACGCTCGCCCAGGCGCGCGTTCATCTCTACGGCAATATTCTTGTCAGCCTCGACCTCGGTAAACTCGAGAATCGTTGTCTTGGGCACACGGCCGATCGCCTTCATCTGCTCGGTAAAGCTATAGGTCTGCGTGAGGTTTGCCGTTTGCAGAGAGCGGTCGCACACCATGGTTCCACGGCCGCGCTGACGAACCACCAGGCCCAGGCGTTCAAGCTCCTGCAGGGCAAGGCGAACCGTCGTACGCGAGAGTCCGTAGCGTTCCGACAAGTCACGCTCGGACGGCAAATAGTCGCCGGGCCGAAGTTCGTGATCGATTTTATCGGTCAGCAAATCGACGAGCTGATCGTACAGAGGTTGTTTGCGCGCTCCCATTGCCATAATGATACCTGCCGGATAAATGACTCGAAATTGGTTGTAACCAGACACCACGTACTATAGCAGTTTTATTGGAATAACAGCAGGTCAACCAGCATATTTCAATATTGTTTGCCGGTTGATAGCCTGCGCACTGTAATACCAATTACAACGCTACATCAGGTATCGAGGTAGCAAAAAGGGCCGCCCCCGCGGAGCGGGACGACCCTTTGCAAGACAGATACGTCTTTAAGGCTTAGAGAAGCTTCTTGAGCTCCTCGGCAACAGCCTGGACCTGCGTGCCGATGATGACCTGGGTAGCACCCTTGTCCATCTTCATGACACCCAGAGCGCCGGCCTTCTTGCAGGCAGCCTCGTCGACCAGAGCGGAATCGCCGAGCTCGAAGCGCAGGCGAGTAGCGCAGCAGTCAACGGTCTTGACGTTCTCCTTGCCACCGACGGCAGCAAGAACAGCGGCGGCCAGAGCGGCGAACTTGTCGTCGCCAGCAGCGGCGGAAGCGGAGGTCTCCTCGACATCCTCATCCTCGCGACCAGGGGTCATGAGGTTGAACTTGGTGATGGCGAAGCGGAACACGAGGTAGAAGACCAGGAAGGCAGCGATGCCCAGCGGGATGATCATCCAGGTGTTGGCAGCAGCCGGGAGGCTAGCGGAAAACAGGAGGTCGGTAGCACCAGCGGAGAAGCAGAAGCCGGCACGGAAACCAGAGTAGTAGGTGATGATGGTGAAGATGCCGTACAGAGCAGCGTACACAACGTACAGCGGGAAGCACAGGAACATGAAGCCGAACTCGAAGGGCTCG
>URTZ01000212.1 GCA_900550825.1 uncultured Collinsella sp.
GGCATCCGCATGCACAAAGGCCAGGAACTTGACGAACTCGTGCTCGGCAGGCGTCAGCAGACGCTCGTCGCGTGCACCAAACGCGTCCTCGGCCTCGCGCAGATACGACACGATCAGGCCGACGGCATTGATCGTCCCCTCGGGCATCGAGGCGTGACCGCCAATACCGTGGGCGAAAATCTGCGCATGCCCGTTATCGAGTGTCGTGATCTCAAGGCGATCGGCGTTCTCGACCGGCGCCGGCAGCTCATCGGCGGCAATCGCGAGCTCGCAGATGGACTGCGACGGAATGGCATTGCTCGCCTCGGCGCCGCTCCACGACACGATGCGCCCGCCGTCGATCTTGGAGCTCACGAACGTCGCCCCAAACTGGCCCTTCTCGGCATTGCAGACCGGGAACTCGGCATCGGGCGTAAACAAAAAGTCGGGGTCTGCGTGGTTCTCCAGATAATGGTGAACGTCGGACATGCCCACTTCCTCATCGCAGCCCAGCAGCGCGCGGAAAGCATAGCGCGGGGTAATGCCGTGCTTGAGCAGATAAGCGCCGGCGTAGAGCGACAGCACCGCCGGACCCTTGTCGTCAATCACGCCGCGACCGAGCAGCCAGCCCTCGCGGCGCTCCATCGCAAACGGGTCGGTGTTCCAACCGGGGCCAGCGGGAACCACGTCCACGTGGCAGATAGTCGCGAGCTGCTTGTCGCCGCGACCCGGGATATCGGCGATTCCCACATAGCCCCCGTCGTCGCTCGTCTGATAGCCGAGCTTTTGCGCAATGCCGAGCGCGCAATCGAGCGCGTCACGGACCGGGCGGCCAAACGGCGCACCGGGCTCCGCATCGGCAGCAACGGCCACGGACGGATAGCTCACCAGTTGTTCGATATCGGCAACGACATCCTCCCAGACCTCGTCGACATACTCGGCAACGCTCTGCTCCACCTGATTCATGAACGACCTCCTTACCAATGAGCGACGGGTACGCCCGCCCCTCACATTATGTCTATTAGATAGCGAAAAGTTTAGCAAGCTCGGCCACCGAGTGCACCACCGCATCGGCGCCCGCGGCCTCGTGCTCCCCCGGCGCTGCCGCGCCCGAATAGATGCCGATGCACGGCACGCCCATCGCGTGCGCGCCCTCCACATCGTTAAAGCGATCGCCGATCATCACGGCATCGTCGGCCGTCGCGCCGAGCGCCGCCAGGGCATCGCGAACCGAATCGGCCTTGGTCTCGCGTCCCTGCGGCGGATTCATGCCAACCACAGCTTCGAACTGGCAAAGCCCCAGCTCATGAACCATATCGATGCACTTCGCCTCCATGCGAGACGTCGCCACGGCCATACGCTTGCCCTGGGCGGCCAACCCATCCAGCAGCTCGGGGACCCCATCGAACACGGGGTACTCCTCCGGCCCCAGCTCATCAAAAAAGGCGCGGTACTCGTCGGCCACCACAAGCGACTCCTCGCGGGAAAAGCCGTAAAAGTCGTGAAAGCTCTTCCACAGGGGCGGCCCAATCATGCGGCGCAGGTCGCCCATCTGCGCTTCCGAAAACCCGCGCGCAGCCAGCGTCTTGCGCGTCGAGGTCATCACTGCCCGGCCCGTATCTGCCACCGTGCCGTCAAAATCGAACAACACGACCGGCCGTTTGCCTATCTCCAACGCCTCCATCGGCATTCCTCTTCCCCAGTTGACGATTTCCACACCGACACTTCAAACTGTTGACTATTCAACAATTGAACCTAGTAATGTGGAACGACTCTACTATACTTGTCGCACTTTGCTCTCAGAAGGCGGCGCGCAAGCGCCCCAACGAAAGGTGCAATTATGTCTTTTGCCATCATAACCGACTCCACGTCGGACATCTCCCCCGCCCACGCTCAAGAGCTCGGCATTTACGTGATTCCGCTGCATGTGATTATCGAGGGCGAGGACCTGCTCGACCAGGTGCAGATTACCGCCGAGGAATACGTCGCGCGCATGGCCGGCTCCGAGCAACTGCCGCACACCTCGCAGCCGAGCGCCGGCGAGTTCAAGGCACTCTTTGACCGCGTGCTCGCCGACGGCCATGATAGCGCCATCTTTATCTCACTGTGCAGCGAGTGGTCCGCCTGCTATGCCAACGCCAGCCTGACGGCCGAAACACACGAACTCGACGTGCGCTGCATCGACTCGCGCACCGGCTCGGGTGCCGAGGGCCTGCTGGTGGAGTACGCGCTGGCCATGCGCGAGGACGGCCGCAGCCTGGACGAGACCGAGGCGCAGATCCGCGCGACGCTGCCCGACGCCCACCTGCTGCTGATTCCCCGCACACTCGAGAACCTCGTTAAGAACGGCCGCGCGCCCAAGCTCGCCGGCCAGCTCACGCAGATGCTCAACATTCGCCTGGCCGTTTCGCCGGAGTGGAAATCGGGCGAGATCAAGGCCATCAAGAAGGGCCGCGGCGCCAAGCGCATCGTCGTCAACACCATGGCCGACTGCCTCGCGTTTTTGGCTGAGCATCCGGGTTCAAGCGTGCGCGTGCTCACGACCGGCGCCGCCGAGGAGCAAGAGCTCGTCAGCCAAGCGCTCGCAGGCCAAGACTATGTAGACGCCGGCACCGGCCCCATCGGCTGCACCATCGCCACCCATGTAGGCATCGACGCCATCGCCATCAGCTACTGCCCCCGCTACCAGCCAACTCACTAGGGACGCCCACATCAGTTGCGGTGGAATAGGGACTGTTTTTGGCTTATAAGCCGCAAATCAATCCCTATTTCACCGCAACTTAGAAGTGAGTGGCTAGCTCAGTGGGCCCTGAAATAACTCTTGATGCGAACCCA
>URTZ01000213.1 GCA_900550825.1 uncultured Collinsella sp.
GCGAATTGAAGGGAGCGCTCCCGCAAACTGCCTATTGACAACTTATAGGAGCGTCAGTTTTATAGATCATTTGTCGCGATGTGCTCGGCAGGTTCAAAAAAGTCTACTCACTTGTATCTGAGACGCACCAGATTGGCAAAAACCGCCGCGAAAGGGCCCCTGGTCCCTTCGCGGCGGTCATACGCCTCTAATTTTGCGACGATTTTGCCCGCTTGTTACTCGCTGTAGCGGGTGGCGATGGCAGCTTGTACCATGCCGGCGCTCATGAGGTAGGTCACCAGGAAGTAGCCACCGTATGCTGCCAGGAAGATTGCACAGGTGAGGCCCACGGTGCCGCCGATGCTCATATTTCCGAAAATGCTCACCAGCTCGATGATCACCTTAAGTGCCACAAAGGAGTGCGCCAGGCCCACTGCCAGCGGGAACAGGAAGAATACCGCTTGCTGCGCCATCACCGAATGGCGAACCTGGCGGTCCTCACAGCCGATCTGTGCCAGCACACGATAGCTGCGGCTGCCGTCGGCCACGTTGGAGAGTTGCTGGATCGACAGAATCGCCGCGCATGCAACGACCAATACAAAGCCGATGTAGATGGCTAGGTAGCTAATAAGACCGTTCATTTGCGCTGCTTGCGTGTACATCTCGGAGCGTGTGATGAAGATTCCCCACGACCCCGGCTCCTTGCCGTCAACGAGCAGATTGTCGAGCACAGTGTATTTAATGCTCTCGTCTGCCTCGGTTGTATCCATCCCCTGTTTGTAGTTAACGAGCAGGCTACTGGAATACGGCTGCAGATTAAGTTGGGACAACAGCTCGTCGGCAACGACGACGGTACCCGGATTACTGCCCATCGACGAGTTGGCGATGGCCGCCGTATCTTCGTCCGACTTATCGGTTGCGGGCTTGAGCTCATGCCCGCCCAAGGTGAGGGTATGGCCGCCGGCCATGTATTTGGTGTACAGGTCGCCCAGATCACCGCCCATATCACACGTAAGCAAGTACTGGTCGAGGCCAATGCTCACCGGCTCCTCGCCCATCATCTGACGCAGTTTGTTGTACTGGCTCGCCGGCGTCACAAACAGGTCCATCGTATCGGCATTGCTACCCCCGAACGCCCTGGGAAGCTTTTCGCCCATGGTCTTGCACATCTCACTTGGAGTCACCGAAGGATCCGAGCCGCCAAGCGGGTAACTCAGATACGAATCGATCTGCACATGCTCACCGGCAACATCGGCGATATTGACCTTCTTGCCGGTCTCGTCGTTGTTGTCCGCCGACTTGCCCTTAATACCGTCTGCAACGTTATCGTGATCGATACGATCGCCGTGCCATGCGGAGTACAAATCGACCGTACTATCGGCCAGCACCATTCGATCGGCCTCAGACGGATTGAAAGACTCTTTGTAGAAGTCGAGCGTATCGGGCGTGTAATAGACATACGTCTGCGACATGTCGGCCGGATTATAGCGCTCCAGATTCTCGTTCATCACATTGGCAATCGACATACCGCACGTCACCGAGGTGATGGCCAAAAACAGGAGCATCGCGATGACGCCCATCGAAAAGCACACCGTGTTGACCTTGGCCGCAAGCTGGCGCACGGTAAACATGTTGAGGCCGCGCCAATACACGCCGCGCAGGCTCTGCAGCAGCTTGATGAGCATGCCCGAGAGTCCCCAGAACAGGGCAAAGGTGCCCACGGTAACCATAGCGGTCGTAATACCAAACTGGTTCATGGCCTCTTGCAGCTTGCTGTCCGTCGCGGTTAGCGGGAACCCATCACGTAGCAGACGGTAATAGGCCACGCCCACAAGCACCACGCCCACGGCAAAGATGGCAATCGCGATCCAGGGGTTGCGTGTCTTGATGCTCTCGTTGCGACGCTCGGCACCCATAAGCTCGATGAGTTTGGTACGACGCACGGCGCGAAGGTTCAGCAGCAGCGTGAGCACAAACATTACGAGCATGCAGGCAAGGGTCAGGTTGAACGCATGCACCGAGAAAAAGAAGTGGAAATTGGCGATCTGTGTCTTAAAGAGCGAGGCCGTAAAGAACGTCATGAGCTGGGAGAGTCCCACACCCAGCACAATGCCGGCGACAAAGGCCACGACCGATACTATCACGGTCTCGAGCGCCATGATCGTGGCGACGCGCCCGCGCCCCATGCCGAGCACCTGGTACAGGCCAAACTCCTTCTTACGGCGTTTCATGATGAAGTTATTGGCATACACCATCAAAAAGGCCATGACACCGGCCAAAAAGTACGTCAGGTCGCCGAGCATGCTGCCCATTACCTGCGCCAAGCCCTCTTCATCGATGCCGGCGATGTCGACCTGCATCGAGATGGTGTTAAAGGCATAGAAGACCGTGACGCCCAGGGTGAGCGTCAAAAGGTAGACGAGGTAGTCGCGGCCGGCGCGGCGGACGTTGCCCCAAGCGAGTTTACAGAGCATCGGAGCCCTCACCGCCCATCATGGCAACGACCTCCATAATGCGGTCGAAGAACTCTCGGCGGTCGGTGTCGCCGCGGCGCAGCTCGGTGAAGATCTTGCCGTCGCGGATAAACAGCACACGGCTCGTGTAGCTGGCGGCAAAGCTATCGTGCGTGACCATGAGCACGGTAGCGCGTAGGCGGCAATTGAGGGCCTCCAGGCTCTCGAGCAGCAGGCGGGCGCTCTTGGAATCGAGGGCGCCGGTGGGCTCGTCAGCCAGCACAAGCTTAGGGCTTGTAATCAACGCCCGCGCTACTGCGGTCCGCTGCTTTT
>URTZ01000214.1 GCA_900550825.1 uncultured Collinsella sp.
ACTTAGAGCCCCACCGGCGTCCAAAAGAAACGAGTCCGCATCCCTTGGGGGATACGGACTCGTAAACAATATATGGTAGGGGCGGTGGGACTCGAACCCACAATCCTTGCGGCGAGGGATTTTAAGTCCCCTGCGTATGCCAATTCCGCCACGCCCCCGTGAGACTAGAAGTCTAGCACAAGCCGTCCGTTACGCGTTGACGGCCATCGAGTGTTGGCCCGACTTCTCCAGGAACTCCTGGAACTTGGCTTCGTCACCCTTGTTTTGGTACTGCAGGGCCAGCAGGTATTCCAGGCGGCAGCTCTTGACCTTGTCGTCACCGGCCTCCTTGAGCATGCGCTCCAGCTCGGGAATATCGTTGTGGCGCTTGAGGATCATCGTGTCGTACATCAGCTGGCACTCGTGTGCGACTGCCTCGGCCTGACCGCCCTCAAAGCCCTTGATCTCGTGCAGCAGCTCCTTGGACTTTTTGCGGTCCTCCTGGCCAACGTAGTAGTTAAAGGCCTTAATGACCAGGTCGACACGCTGCATCTTGGGCAGGTTGAGTCCCAGCAGCAGGTCGAACATCTCGCTGGCGTGCTCGTGGTCCTCGCGCAGCAGATAGGAGTTTAGGCGCAGGTAATCGCGGTTGTAGCGTGGGTACAGCATGCTAGTGAGTTTGCCGTCGAGCAAACGATCGAACTCGTCCCACTGCTTGGCGGCCATAAGCTGCTGCAGGCGTTTAAACGTGGTGCGTTTTTTTACGCTAAAGAACACCGACACGGCGATGCAGATGATAACGACGGCGGTCCAGAGTGTGCGGGAATCGGGCATATTAGGGTCCTTAGTCGCTCATAAAGCGAGCGGTATGACAACACGTGCTAGATGTATTATACGCAGCGCGCAAGCAAACTGGCATAAAAGCTCATCGAGGCCGAGTGCCATCGCTCGCTGCGGTACACTTACCTAAAGTAAACCATGAAGGGAGACATTACCTATGAAGAAGATCGTTTTGGCTTGCGGTGCTGGCGCTGCTACTTCCACGCTTGTTGCCCAGAAGGTCGCCACCCTGCTCGACGCCAACGGTTACGCCGACAAGTATGAGATCGTGCAGTGCGCCATCTCCGAGGCCAAGGATTACTGCGACGAGGGCGCTGACTTGTTGATCGCTACCACCGTTGCCCCCGAGGGCCTCACCTGCCCGTACGTGAGCGGCGTGCCCTTCATGACCGGCATGAACCGCGTTGCTGCCGAGAAGGCCGTCCTCGACGTCATGGCTCAGTAGGCGCTGACTGTATGAGTGAGCAGAACGCCAACCCGGTCGAGCTCTTTGGCATGCGCGTTGCCCATGTGGGCATTAACGCCACCGACCCGGCAGACGCCCTGGAGATCGCGGAGCTGTTCTCGATGATGATGGGCCTGCCCGTCATCGAGACCCCGGTTTCGTACTTCAACGATTCGCTGGTCGAGATCATGAAGCAGAACGGTCGTGGCACCAAGGGCCACATCGGCTTTGCCGTTAACGACATCGATGCAGCTGAGAAGTGGTTTGCCGAGCGCGGGCTCGAGGTCAACGAGGAGTCGCGCGTGCTGCTGCCCGACGGCGGCACCAAGCTCGTGTACTTTAAGCGCGAGTTCGCCGGCTTCGCCGTGCACCTGTGCCGCGAGTAGCGCACAAGCTGCCATAGCTGGCAAAAAGGGATAGGGCCGCGTGGCCCTATCCCTTTATTTATGCCGAGGGGCTTCCTAGCGCGGCAGGCGAATCGTAAAGCGGCTGCCGACGCCCTCGACTGAGGTCACGCCAATGACACCGCCATGGCTATCGACGATCCACTTGGCAATGGCAAGCCCCAGGCCCGAACCCTGCGCGCCGGCATCGCGCGCGTTGTCGGCACGGTAGAACCGCTCGAACGCGTGAGCTGCGGATTCCTGGTTCATGCCGATGCCTTCGTCCTCAACACTTATGTCGATCGTGCCCATGCCCGCATTGGGCGTTATGCCAAATGTGACGGTCGTTCCCGCATCCGAGTACTTGGCGGCGTTTTGCACGATCACGCGCAGAGCCTGCTTCACGAGCGCCACGTCAACGGGCGCATCGCAGCGCGGGTCGCTGACAAGCGCAGCGTCAAAAGCCAGCCGATACGTGTGCTCGGTATCGATCATCTGCGATTCTTCGCATACCTCGTCGACCAGTGCGGCCAGGTTGGTATTCGCACGCCGCAGGACCGTGCGGCCGGCATCGCCGCGCGCCAAAAACAGCAGCTGCTCCACGAGCTCCTGCATGTGCTCGCTTTCGGCCTTGAGGGACGCGATAGACTCCGCCAGCACGTCCGGGTCGTCCTTGCCCCAGCGGTCGAGCATGTTCACGTAGCCCTGAATCACCGCGATGGGCGTGCGTAGCTCGTGGCTCGCGTCGTTGACAAAGCGCATCTGCTGCAGCTTGGCCTCTTGCATCTGGCGCAGCAGGCGGTTGAGTGCGACCTCGATGCTTGCCAGGTCGGCGTCGCCGGTGGTGACGCTCGGCGAGTCGACGCTTGCGCGCGCGATGGCCTGCTCCAGTGTTTCCATTTTGCCGCCGGAGAGCTGCATGCGACCGAGTTCGTCCACGCGCAGGGCCAGATCGTTGAGCGGCGCCATGGTGCGGCGCACGCGGCGGGC
>URTZ01000215.1 GCA_900550825.1 uncultured Collinsella sp.
AGGATCTGCTCGAGTATCCGTTGTGACCGATGGCGTTGATGACTTGCATTGCGAAGGGAGCGCAGATGGGTCGGATGATTCGTTGCAGGCTCCGTAAATTCCCTGTTCGTGGGTGGGGCAACCGGTGGTTGTCGGGGATTTTTTGCTCGTTTCTGGTAAATTGACCACATAAGGTGCTAGTGCAACCAGGGTTGAAACCATAGGGTGAAAGGCGAGATGTGACGAACAAGACGCGAAAGGGAACCGTGATGAACGTCGAAATCGCCCAACGCCTTGCCGAGCTGCGCCGCGAGCGCGGCTTCTCCCAAGAGGGGCTGGCCGAGCAGCTGGGGCTGTCGCGCCAGGCGGTCAGTAAATGGGAGCGTGCGGAGAGCTCGCCCGATACCGAGAACCTGATCTCGCTCGCCAAGCTCTATGGTGTGAGTCTGGACGAGCTGCTCAATCCGAGCGACGAGATCGAGGACGATATCGAGTTTGAGAACGAGGACCGCGCCCGTCAGCGCGAGGCCGAGGCGGCAGAGCGTGCTCGCACCCATGAGGCGGCGGCGCGCGCTACCGAGGCGGCAACGCAGGCGAGTGATGCTGCGGCCAAGGCGGCGCAAGCGGCAAGCTGGAGTGCGCAGGCCGCCAATGCCGCTACGGCGCAGGCGACGAGTGGCACCGCGGTTGGCTCGACTCCGGTGAAGGGCCCGTTCCAGTCGTTCCCGTATTGGGCCGTGTGTTGGCTACTGTTCTTTTTGCTGATGTTCCTGTTTGGTGCCGGTCCCTTTGCCGCGCTGATCTTCTTTACGATCCCCATCTATCACTGGGTGGCGCGTGCGCTCGATGGCGATTGGGCGCGCGGGGATATCCAGGTTGGTCCGGCGCCGGCGGTCGCTAGGACTAAGGGGGAGGACGTTTTCACAGCGGTTGACGCTGACATGGCTGCCGCGACCACCGCTGAGTCGAGTGCCAAAGAAGGTGATGAATGATGAAGCTTTCACATGAATCCAAGGTACGCTTGGGCGTTGGCATCGGAGCGTTTGTGCTCATCATTGGGCTTGCCTTTGGCATTTCGCGGCTATTGGCTCATTCCGATATGGTGCGTACGACCGGTATTCTATCCGGCGCTTTGTCTGATTTTGACGATATGTTTGACGACGATGATCTCTTGGATAGCGGTAACTATTCCGCTCGGCCTCAGCAGCTTTCGAGCACGACTTTTGATGCCGATGAGTTCCGCTACCTCGATTTCGATATCAATGCGGCTTCGGTGGACGTCAAGGTTGTTGATGGCAACAAGGCTCGCGTTATTGAGCGGGGTCGCGTTGCCGAGGGTATGGATGCCTCCAAGGCCGCGACGCAAAACATCGCATCCGTCGAGGACTCGACGCTTAAGGTTTCCCAGTTTGGAAGTGATGACGGTAAGGCAATCGATCGCTCAGTTACGGTCGAGCTGCCGCGCCGTGTTGCCGAACATCTGAAGGGAGTCAACGCGCACGTGGGCTCGGGTGATCTGCAGATTGCCGGTGTCATCTGTGATGGTTTCGATCTTTTCCTGGGTGCGGGAGATGTAGAGTTTACGGGCAGCGTGACTGATGCGCTCAGCGCTGAGGTCGGTTCGGGCGATGTGACGTTCGAGCTTTACCAGGCCCCCACGAAGTCGATGGACGTGAGTGTGGGCTCGGGCGATGTGGAGATGATGGTTCCGAACTCTACGGGCTTTAAGGCGAGCCTTACCTTGGGCAGCGGCGACTTCGAGAGCGATTTCCTTCCGCTTGGCTACGACGGCGAGACCATTTTGAATCTTGAATTCGATAACGGCGATAAGTCTGCTACGTATCGTTTTGAGGTCGGTTCGGGCGACATGTCGTTTGATTCGGAGTAGTGAGGCAGACGAAAGCCTAGGCGAAGATATAGACGCGCTGTTTGATGAAGGCGCCGAAGCCGAGATCGGCTCCGGCGCCTTTGCCTTTACAATGGGGGCATGGAACAGATTATCTTGAACATACTCGAGGCTCTGCGTCGCGGCGAGACCGTGGATGACAAAGCGCTCGTCAAACTGATACATGCCGAGGCGCGCCGTGAGGGTGCCGACAAACGCGATTTGGCCAAGCGCCGTATGCTGCCGTTCTACCAGCGGGTTAAACGTGAGGAGCCGGCTCGTTGGGCTGGGTGGAATGTCGATGCCGAGCTGGAACGTCAACTGCTGCAGGTGCTGCGTATGAAGCCTCGTCGCACGGCTTCGGGCGTGGCAACCATTACCGTCATCACCAAGCCATGGCCGTGCTCGGGCGATTGCCTGTTTTGCCCCAACGACCTGCGCATGCCCAAAAGCTATTTACATGCCGAGCCGGCGTGTGCCCGTGCAGAGCAAAACTGCTTCGATCCATATCTGCAGGTGAGTGCTCGTCTGACGGCACTTTCGCAGATGGGGCATGCGACCGACAAGATTGAGCTCATCGTGCTCGGTGGCACCTGGAGTGACTATCCGCAAGGCTATCAGACGTGGTTTATGTCGGAGCTCTTCCGTGCGCTCAACGACGATGCCGTCGCCGGTGTGGCGGCTAATCCCATGCT
>URTZ01000216.1 GCA_900550825.1 uncultured Collinsella sp.
GGCAATCTGACGTTCAATCGTCGGGCATGACCAAAAGGTCAATGCCCTCCTCTTTCACGTCACCTTGCTCGCTTAGGGGCGTTTTCGCTTTCCGTCCTCTGCCTGCGATGTTGCTGTTACCGGCACTTGGGTGGCACTTGGGGACGTTCCTTTGGTGCCGGCAGTTGGGGACACTCCTTTGCTAGAAGATCTGGCGCAGGTCTCCGCGGTTGAGGGCCTCGTCGAAGAGGTGCTTGAATACCACGCTGCCGTGCAGGCCGTCGTGCTCGAACTCGTTGGTCACCCAGGCGTGCGAGTTGCCCACGCGGTCGAGCGTGTCGAGCTGCATGCCCGAGTCCACGTACATGTCATCGAAGTACACCGCGGCCTGGAGCGGCACCTCGTTGCAAGCCAGGCGCTGCGGGTCGTAGATCTTGTCCCAGCTGGTGTCTTCCATCAGCAGGTCCATGGCGGGTTTAAACGGCTTAAGCTCGGGCATCTGCTCGAACATCCACGGGAACATGGCCTCGCCGGTAAACATGAGCGGGCGCGCGAGGGTGTCGAACTCGGCACGGCGTGCCTTCTCTTCTGCCGCGGCCCAGCGAATGGGCATGGTGTCGCCGTCGGCGTAGATAAACTCCTGCAGTGTCCAGTACAGCGGGTTCGTGCGTGTGTTGGTGCGCTCGAAGGCGCGCATCAAAAAGCTGTCAGATACCGAGGCGCCGCAGGCCAGCGTGCCGTCGCCGTCAACAAAAGCGTGATCGATAATCCAATGCATGCGCTCAAAGCTCGGCTTCATGCCAAAGTCGCTGCCCATGAGCTGTAGGCGCTCGACCGTCATCGGCGAGCCGTCGGGCAGCACGGGCTTTTGCTCCTCGAGGGTATCTGCCAGGGTCGCCACGCGCTCGACGTCGGCGGGGTAGCGGTCGTAATACTGCTGCGTCTTGGCTGCCATGCGTGGGAAGGTGTGCGCGTAGACCTCGCTGGCGCTCGCCGGCACGTGCGGAATGCCGCCGCAGGTAAAGCTTGCCGCCACGCCCTCGGGGAAGAGCGACAGATAGCTCAGCGTCAAAAAGCCGCCGTAGCTCTGGCCGAGCGTGACCCACGGCTTGCCGCCAAAGCCCACTAGACGCAGGTACTCAAAATCGCGCACGATGGAGCTGGCGAGGTGGCGCTTGAGGAAGTCCGCCTGCGAGCGTGCTGTATCGGCGCCGACGGCCGTTGCGCGATCACCCAGTGCCTTGATCGTGCGTCCGTCCACGCAGCTACTGCGTCCGGTGCCGCGCTGGTCGGGAAGGACCACGCGGAAGTGCTTGACGGCCTCCTCGATCCAGCCGTCGCTTGTGGGCGACAGCGGACGCGGGCTCTCGCCGCCGGGGCCGCCCTGCAAAAACAGGAGCAGCGGCAGATCGTCGTTGATGCGGTCGGGCGCGCAAACCACGCGGTAGAAGAGCTTGATGCTCTCGGGCGCGCCGGCGATGGGTGCCGGCATAGCGCCGCGGCGCATGGTGCTGCCGACGGCCAGGAGCATCGGCTCCAGGCCGCGCCAGTCAAGGGGGACGTCGATGCTGTGGTCCTCGACATAAAGGCCGGGGACGTGGTACGAAGTGATGAGGGCCATGTGAGTCTTCCGTTCGTTGCGGTGTTTCGGGTTGACCAATTCTACCGCCGCGGGCGAGGCCATGCGCAAATCGGCTACCATGGTTGCAAGCTTCTAGGAGAAAGGGCCGCCCATGTCGGTCGATATAGCCACGTATGTCCACGATCTTGCCGTTGCCGCCAAGGCAGCGTCGGCCTCGCTTGCCACGGCGAGCGATGAGCAGCGTCAGGAGGCCGTGCGCGCCATGGCCGAGGCGCTGCGCGATGGCGTCGATTCCATCGTTGCCGCCAACGAGCTCGATATGTCCGCCGCGCGCGATGCGGGTACCTCGGCCGGACTGCTCGATCGCCTGCTGCTGACGCCCGAGCGCGTCGAGGGCATGGCCGCCGGCCTGGAAAAGCTCGCCGAGCTGCCCGATCCCGTGGGCCGCGTGCTCGACCACCGCGTGCTTGCAAGCGGCGTGGACTTGACCCGTGTGAGTGTGCCGCTGGGCCTGGTCGCCATGGTCTACGAGGCGCGCCCCAACGTGACGGCCGACGCCGCAGGCATCTGCATACGCACCGGCAACGCCTGCATTCTGCGCGGCGGTTCGCTGGCCTATCACTCGTGTGCCATGATCGCCGAGCTGCTGGCCGATGCGCTCGAGGCCAAGGGCTTCCCGCGCGAGGCCGTGTCGATGATCGAGTCCACCGACCGCGAGGCCACTGGCGAGCTCATGAAGCTCCGCGGTATTGTCGACGTGCTCATTCCGCGTGGCGGTGCAGGCCTGATCCAGCGCTGCGTGCGCGAGTCGCTCGTGCCGGTGATCGAGACGGGTACGGGCAACTGCCACATCTACGTGCATGAATCCGCCGACTTTGATAAGGCACTCAACATTATCGTTAATGCCAAGACCCAGCGCGTAGGCGTGTGCAATGCCGCCGAGTCGCTGCTGGTCGACCGTGCTGTGGCCGATGCGTTTTTGCCTGCGGTCG
>URTZ01000217.1 GCA_900550825.1 uncultured Collinsella sp.
AGCACAAGGACCTTCTTACCGGCAACCTCAACGCCCAGCTCTTCGACCAGGCATTGGAAGCCAAAGTAGTCAGTGTTGTCGCCGCGCAGGCGACCGTCTGGCAGGCGCGTGATGGTGTTGACGTTGCCCATGCGCTCGGCGAGCGGGCTCAGCTCGTCCAGGTACTCCATGACGGCGCGCTTGTAGGGGATGGTCACGTTGGTGCCCTCCCATTCGTCGCCCGTCATAAAAGCCTCAAGATCCTCGGGCTCGCGCTCAAAACGCACGTACTCAAGCCCCGCCAGCTCCTTGTAGATGGTCGGGGTGTAGCTGTGGCCCAGCACGCGGCCCAGCACGCCGTAGGGGCGGGTTGCGGCGGTATCGGTCATCTAGAGCACCTCCGTGTAGCTGCCAAAGTAGGTGAAGCTCTCGCATACGTCGTCGATGGAGTCGAGCAGGTCGTCGAGGGCCTTGCTGCCAAAGGGGCAGTCCAGGTCAAAGTAGAACATAAACTCAAAGTCGTGCCCGGGGATGGGGCGGCTCTCGAGCTTGATGAGGTTGATATTGAGTGCATAGAAGCGCTCGAGCACGCGGTAGAGGGCGCCCGGCTCATTGGCCGTGGTGATCATGAGCGAGGTGCGGTTGGCGCCGGGGTAGACGCGCGGCTCGCGGCTGATGACGACAAAGCGCGTGTAGTTGTTGTCCGAGTCCTGAATGTTGGGCTCCAGCACCTCCAGGCCGTAGAGCGACGCACAGCTGCGCGAGGCGATGGCGGCGACGTCGGTGCGCTCGGAGCTGGCGACCATCTCGGCCGACATGGCCGTGTTGGGGTACTTGGTGGCGTGCAGGCCGTGCGCCTCGATAAAGCTGGCGCACTGCGCGATGGCCTGACCGTGGCTGTAGACCTCGCGTATGTCCGCTAGCTTGGTGCCGGGCTTGACGAGTAAGTTGTGATCGATCTTGAGTCGCAGCGAGCGCACGATGTGGAAGTCGAACTGGGCGAGCAGGTCGTAGACGGCGTTGACCGAGCCGGCGGTGGAGTTCTCGATGGGCAGCACGCCAAACTCGCAGAAGCCGTCACGCACGGCGCGCATGACGCCCTCGAAGGTCTCAAAGAACGCGATGTCGGGCACGTCGAAGAGCTTGCACGCGGCGATTTGACTGTAAGCGCCCTCAACGCCCTGGCAAGCGACGGTGGCAGTTTGAGGGAAGGGCGTGTCAAAGGCTGCAGCCGTGGCGTGGGCCTTTTGCGAGATCGTAATGCCCTTGAGCTCGTTGATGTAGCGCTGCTGCTCGGCCTTGCTCATGCTCATGAGGAGACGGAACAGGGCGATGGTCTGTGCCTCGTAGCGCTCGGGCGCGCGGCTGGCGAGGTTGTTGAGCTTGGAGCGCTCGCGGGCGGGATCGAAGACGGCCTTGCCCATCTCAATCTTTGACTTGGCGACTTCGGTGGCAATATCCATGCGCTCGACAAAGCTGTTGAGCAGGGTGGTGTCGATGCCATCGATGGCCTGGCGAATATCGGCAAGGTCCATGGAGGCCCCTTTCGCGTAACGGCTGAGTTGACAGGCAACCCAGGTGAGTCGGGTTAGAGCTGGGCGGCGTCCTCGAGGAGGGCGTCCCAAATCGCGAGGGCGGCGGCTGCTTCGGCTACGGGGACGGCTCGGGGGACGATGCAGGGATCGTGGCGGCCGTGGACCGAGAGCTCGGCATTTTCCATAGCGTCCATGTCCACCGTCTGCTGTTCGCGGCCAATCGAGGGCGTCGGCTTTACGGCCATGCGCCACATGACGGGCGCGCCGGTCGAAATACCGCCCAGGATGCCGCCGGCGTTGTTGGACTCGACCTCGATCTCGCCGGTCTCGGCATCGATGCGATACGGATCGTTGTTCTCGCTGCCGCGCATGGCGGCCACGGCAAAGCCCATGCCAAACTCCACGCCCTTTACGGCGGGAATACCAAAGGCGATGTGCGCGATGCGGTTCTCGATACCGTCGAACATGGGGTCGCCGATGCCCGCAGGCACGCCGTAGATGCCGCACTCCACGATGCCACCGATGCTGTCGAGCTCGTCGCGCGCGGCCAGAATCTCCTCGCGCATGCGGCCGGCTGCGGCGGCGTCAATGCACGGCAGATCGTTCGTAAGGATCGCCTTGCGGTCGGCCTCGCGATAGACCATATCGTCCATCGGCAGGTCGGAGATGCCGCCGATCTGCGCGACGTGCGCCATGACCTGAATGCCGCGGGCCTCGAGTGCCTGCAGCGCAATGCCGCCGGCGATGCACAGGGGTGCTGTTAGGCGGCCGGAGAAATGCCCGCCACCAGCGACATCGTGCATGTTGTGATACTTCACACGCGCCGGGTAATCGGCATGTCCCGGACGGGGCTTGCGACGCAGTTCGGAATAGTCCCTGGAGCGCGTGTTGGTGTTCTCGATAATCGCTGCGATGGGTGCGCCGGTGGTGTGTCCATCGACCACACCGGCGATGATATGCGCGGCGTCGGCCTCGCGGCGTTTGGTCGCGGTCTCGTCGCGACCGGGGGC
>URTZ01000218.1 GCA_900550825.1 uncultured Collinsella sp.
GAGCCGGTCCGCGAACGCGTCCAGCTCGGCGGGCGTTATCTCTAAAGCCTCAGCCATTAACGATTCCTGCCGTGGCAGTACTTAAACTTCTTGCCGCTACCGCAGGGGCACGGGTCGTTGCGGCCCACGTTGACGTACGGATCGTCGCTCTCGGACTTGCGATAAGTGGTCACCTTGCCACCGTTGTTGACGGCAGCCGGTCCGCCTTGGACAGCCGTGCGGGCCTGCACCTGCGCCTGCTTGCGCAGCACCGAGTCGCCGTTATCACCATCGACCTCGGCAGGACCGGAGAAGCGCGCGCCCTCGAGCGCGGGCTCCTCCTTGTGCTCCACGGCACGCGGGGCAGCCTTGATCTCGATGCGCAGAACCGTACGCAGATAATCCTCGTACATGGTATCGACGAGTATCTGGAACGCGCCGTAGGCCTCGGTCTTGTACTCAACCAGCGGGTCGCGCTGGCCAAAGCCGCGCAGGCCGATGCCGGTCTTGAGGTAGTCCATCTCCTGCAGGTAGTTCATCCAGCGGGTATCGATGACGCGCAGCATGACCTGGGTGTTGAGCTCGCGCATCAGGTCCTCGCCCAAGCGCTCGGCCTTCATGTTGTAGCACTTCTCTACGTAAGCCAGGACATCGGCAGCCAGGGCCTCATAATCCTCGTCGGGGAACTTGGGCGTATCGATATGGCCGGTGAGCTCCACAACCCACTTGCGCAGGCCCTCCAGGTCGCGCTCGCCATCGTGACTGTCCTTGGTGCAGAACTCCTGCACGCAGCGGTAGACGGTATCGTGCATGACCTCGGTGATGTGGTCGGTCAGGTCCTTGCCGTCCAGAATCTTATTGCGCTCAGCGTAGATGACCTGGCGCTGCTTGTTCATGACGTCGTCGTACTCAAGGACGCTCTTGCGCATGGAGAAGTTGATGCTCTCGACCTTGTGCTGGGCGCTCTCGACGGCCTTGGAGATGATCTTGTGCTGGATGGGCATGTCGTCGCCCATGTCGGCCGTGACCATCATCTTGGAGACGCGGTCCATCTTGTCGCCACCGAACAGGCGCATGAGGTCGTCCTCGAGCGACAGGTAGAACTGGGTCTCGCCCGGATCGCCCTGACGGCCGGAGCGGCCGCGCAGCTGGTTGTCGATACGGCGGGACTCGTGGCGCTCGGTGCCGATGACGGTCAGGCCGCCGGCGGCAAGCACGCGCTCGCGCTCGGCCTTGCAGGTCTCCTTGGCCTCGGCGTTAAACTGCTCGAGTTGCTCGGGCGTCACGTCCTCCATGGTCAGGCCCTCGTACTCCAGGCGCTCGCGCACCAGCTCGTCGGGGTTGCCGCCCAGCAGGATGTCGGTACCACGACCGGCCATGTTGGTGGCGATGGTCACGGCGCCGTAACGTCCGGCCTGGGCGACGATATGAGCCTCGCGCTCGTGGTGTTTGGCGTTGAGGACCTCGTGCGCGATGCCGCGCTTGGTAAGGGCGGCCGACAGTTTCTCGGAGCTCTCGATGGAGACGGTGCCCACCAGGACCGGCTGGCCCTTGGCATGACGCTGCTCGACATCGTCGGCGACGGCATTGTACTTGGCCTGGATGGTGCGGTACACCAGGTCCTCGTGGTCGACGCGCTGCACGGGCTTGTTGGAGGGGATGACCTCGACGGGCAGCTTGTAGATCTCGCGGAACTCGGCATCCTCGGTAAGTGCCGTACCGGTCATGCCGGAGAGCTTGTCATACAGACGGAAGTAGTTCTGAAGGGTGATGGTGGCCAGGGTCTGGTTCTCCTCGCGCACGAGCACGCCCTCTTTGGCCTCGATGGCCTGGTGCAGGCCCTCGGAGTAACGGCGGCCTTCCATAATGCGGCCGGTGAACTCGTCGACGATCTTGACCTCGCCGTTGGCGACCACGTACTGCTTGTCGCGATGGAACATGTACTGGGCCTTCAGCGCCTGCTGCAGGTGGTTGACGAGCTGGCCCGAGAGGTCGGCGTAGATGTCCTCGATACCCAGGCGGCGCTCGATCTTCTTAAGACCGCGCTCGGTGGCGGCGATGGTGTGCTTGGCCTCGTCCATGACGTAGTCGCCCGTGGGCTCCACGTCCTCGGTGGCGGTGAGCATGTCGTGCGACACGTCCTCGCCGCGCTCCAAGCCGCGCACGGCACGTGCAAAGTCCTTGTAGGTGCTGGCAGACTTGGTGCCGGCGCCCGAGATGATGAGCGGCGTTCTGGCCTCATCGATCAGGATGGAGTCAACCTCGTCGACGATGGCGTAGTTGTGGCCGCGCTGAACGCGTTGCTCGGGACGGGTAACCATGTTGTCGCGCAGGTAGTCGAAGCCGAACTCGGAGTTGGTGCCGTAGGTGACGTCGGCCTGGTAGGCCGGGCGCTTGAGCTCGAGCGGCATATTGTTCTGAAGCAGGCCGACGGTCATGCCCAGGTACTTGTAGATGCGGCCCATCCACTCGGAGTCGCGCTTTGCCAGGTAATCGTTGACGGTAACGACATGCACGCCCTTGCCGGCGATAGCGTTG
>URTZ01000219.1 GCA_900550825.1 uncultured Collinsella sp.
TGACGCCCGGAGCGGTAAAGCCAGCAGTTGCCCTGCGAAGCCGTGAGCGAGGAGGGAAGGTAGTCCGGCCCTCCCGGCCCAGCTCACGCCAGCGCCAAGCGCTAGTAGTTCACCACCTGCTCCTCAAAGTACGCCTTCGGGTGGTTACACACCGGGCACACCTCAGGCGCCTCGGCACCAACGTGCAGGTGCCCGCAGTTCAGGCACTTCCACACCTTCACGCCCTCACGCTCAAACACCTCGCCCGACTCGATGCGCTCGACGAGTTTGTTGTAGCGCTCCTCGTGGGCCTTCTCGACGGCGGCGACGCCACGGAACTTCTCGGCGATCTCGACAAAGCCCTCCTCCTCGGCGGTCTTGGCGAACTCGTCGTACATCGTGGTCCACTCGTAGTTCTCGCCCGCAGCGGCGTCGCGCAGGTTGTCCAGAGTGCCCGGAACGGCGCCGTCGTGCAGATACTTAAACCACAGCTTGGCGTGCTCGGACTCGTTGCCCGCCGTCTCGGCAAAAATATTCGAGATCTGAACGTAGCCGTCCTTTTTGGCCTTGGATGCATAGTAGCGATACTTGGTGTGTGCCTGGGACTCACCGGCAAAAGCGGTCTCGAGGTTCTTCTTGGTTTGGGAATTCTCAAAATCCATAGGTGTACTTCCCTTCAACGCATGCCGCCCACAGACTTTGAGCGGCCTTGCTTTAAGGATGCCCTCATGCCGAGAATTTAAACCTTACAATCCCGTTCTTCAGATTCGAGTGAGCTACACACTCAGCCAACGATCGCCCTCGGAGCCGCAAAAGCCCTCGCGCTCCAGATCGGCAAGAATGCTTGCGACCAGCTCGCGCTCGACCGGCTCTCGGCCGGCTGCCGTCTCCATCTCGTTAACGCCTGCAACGGCTTCATCGAGCGTAATACCTGCCGGTTGTCCATCGCGCGCCGCCAGCAGCATGCGCACAATGTGGGCGCGCTTTTGGCGACGCGAGCCCTCAAACTTGGACTGACGACTATAGCCCGCCGACCGCCTGGACGGATTGGGCAGCGTCTTTTTAAGATACGCGCCGTAATCCAACAACGCGTAATACCATGCGCGCGGCGTATCGGCATCATCGAACGGCACAGCAAAGGGAGCGATCTCGTCCGCCAACGCACCGGGGGCCGCCGGACAGGCCGCCTGAATCAGCGGCACCAGCTCGCGATCGGGAACAGCCGGCACATCGGGAAAGAAATGATGCAAAAAGACCGTGCGCACATTGGTCTCTAGATACACGCCTGGAAGATCAAACGCAAACGAACGGATGCCCTGCGCCGTTGCCGGGCCAATGCCGGGCAGAGCGACCAAGTCACGCGTCTCACGCGGAAACTCCCCGTCCCAGTCCTCTACAACGCGCTGAGCGGCCCCATGAAGCGCCAGAGCGCGTCGGTTGTAGCCCATGCCCTGCCAAGCGTCCAAAACATCGGAAGGCGCGGCCTGGGCAAGCGCCTGCACAATCGGAAAACGATCGAGCCACACCGGCATGCGCGCCTCCACACGCGGCACCTGCGTTTGCTGCAGCATGACCTCAGAAAGCCAAATGATGTACGGATCGCGTGTGCGGCGCCACGGAAGGTCGCGATAACGCAGGACCCCTTCCGAACGAATCATCGAACGAAAGGGGTCCTGAATCATGGCTATGCTCCTTATGCGGCGCTATTCCTCCCGGTAAGCGCACGCGCAGGTGGCGTACTCGGGAAACGCTTCGCGGTCGGCGAACTTGGGATCGACGGCCGGGAACTGGCGGTGAGCGACGATGTCGCCGAGCGAAACGGAATCGAGGTAGTCGCGCATCAACGCCTGGGCTCCGGCCCACAGGGGATGATAGCAGCACGCGCCCATGCGCGCACAGTCACCATCGGGCGCGGTGCAATCGTTCATAACCATAGGACCCTGAACGGCCTCGACGACCTGGC
The DNA here is from genome assembly GCA_900550825.1 of uncultured Collinsella sp. GTDB lineage: Bacteria > Actinomycetota > Coriobacteriia > Coriobacteriales > Coriobacteriaceae > Collinsella. The sequence goes on from URTZ01000219.1 coordinate 1,943, forward strand.
GGATAGTGACGTCGTCCGGACTGACCTTGAGACGCATGCCACCGTGGACGCCACGCAGGCTCTCCACAATACCGGCCTGGACCAAACCGTGCTGAATCGAGCGGGCAAACGAATACGGGACATTGACCTCTTCGGCAGCGGTGCGAACAGAAAGCAAACGCTCCGGATCCTCGGCAAGCATCGCCAGCATGCGAAGGGCGTAATCAGTCTTCCTCGATATGTCCATTTTTCCCCTTTCAAGGAATACGAACAGCTCGAACGAGCTCCGGGGCCGAGCTTGTGTCGAGACGCTAAATGACCGCCAGGACATCCAAATGGTAAATCGGATATCCACTGAGTGCCGCGCTTGGAGCGAAATGCATCAGATGCGGCGCACAGTGCAATTTAGTATAACCTAACCCCCTGTCTCGTAGAACAGGTGTTGCGCAACAAAGCTGTTGTTCAGACAGACCTTGATTATCGACTTCATCCGAACACCTCCCACATTCATCCGTACATGTACGG
>URTZ01000220.1 GCA_900550825.1 uncultured Collinsella sp.
GTTGACCTCGCATGGGGTCGAACCCGTCGGGGCACAGCCGCTTTCACAGATCGAGTCTACCCTGGGGATCGGTAAAACCGTCAGTACCCTCCTTGAGTTTCTTCTCGTCTGCCTTCACGCGACGCTCGAGCTTTTTTGTATCCTCGGCAGGTGGTAGGTTCTCGGGGACAATTCCGCGGTCGATGAGGCTGCCACGCACGCTTGTGTTGTTCTCGACGTGCTCTTGTTTGATCTGGTCCAGGCCGTACAGGTCGTGTTCCTCGGCGTTGAAGGCCGTCATCGAGTTCGTAAGGTCCTTTGCTTTGATGAGGACATCGGCTAACCTGTCCGCCAATGCCGTGCTCTTGGGTACGCCGAGCTGCTGCTTCATTTCCGCCGTGCTTCTGCCGCCGAATAACGCTTCATCGCCCTTCGACTTGATGATCGCGAATCCTTTGGAGTCCACGCCGCGTTTGAACGCAATACCCGAGAGCTGTTTCTCTGAATCGGATAGCGAGTGGCGCGCCTGCAAGCGCTGAATCTCTGCGAAGCGCTGCTCTATGAGCTCTTGGCGGCGGGTCTGCACGGCGAAGTATGCCTGTGCGAGCGCGATCTCTGGCTTGTTTGGGTCTCCGTTCTGGGCGATTAAATAGCATGCATAGCGCGTAAGTTTGTAGTCTTTAACCGCGCGAGCGGCGACACCGGCAGTTACCATTTTCGTGGTGTCACGAAAATGGGAATCAACTGGAGTTTTGTTTGTTTCGCACGAGACTTTTGCCCTCTTAACAACTTCGGCGAAGTTCTCCCATCGAGTGTACCCCATGGGTTCCATTAAATCGCGTGCGAGCCAATATTCAACGCCGTCTTCCACATTGGCGTAGCTATCAAGTTCGACACGCCACTTCTCGATATCTCTACTGTCCATATCTCCTCCTCGCTGGTCTATTGTTTATGCGGGCTTTGCCCGCTCTGTATTTAGAATAAGGATACGCTGCCGTGCGGACACGAATGAGCCCCGAGCCACTTCGAGCTCGCGGGGCCCATAGATATCGATTAGTTGTGTTCTGCTTTAGATAGGTGTCCAGTTTAATCCGCTCGATAGTGCGATCCGAGACTTTCGGTTCGCTTACGCATGGCTTTGACCATTTCCTGTGCTAGCTGAATCTGCGATTGCAGGCGGGCGAGGGCTGCGACTTCGCTGTCCTGGGCTTTCTGTGTGCTCAAGGTCGTTGCCTCTGTCTTCAAGCCCTCAAGCTCGTGTAATGCCTCGGATAGGCCCGTCTCGGTGCGGTTGATCATGCAATAGGTGCTCATCGTGTGCTTAAGGCCGTGTGTCAGGCGTTCGGCATCTGTTGTGGCAATGCCGTAGTGGGGGAGGTCGATATCCGCCATCAGGGCTGTCTCAGGCTCTTGCTGCGCTGCAAGGGCTGCCGATGCGCCTGCGATGCGTCCGAATACGATGCCGTTGGCGCTTGACAAGCCACCAATGCGGTCGGCGCCGTGCATGCCGCCTGTCGCCTCGCCGCAAGCGTAGAGGCCCTCAACGCCCGTGTGCGCGGTCTTATCGATCTTGATGCCGCCGTTAGCGGCGTGGGCATACATCGCAACGCGCATCTCGTCAGTCGGGGCGATGCCGTGCTCGTCTTGCAGCCAGGTGGCAAAGGTCTGCACAAACTCTGGGACATCCTCGCGGGGGAAGTCGTAGTGGAGTGCCAGGCCTTCGACACCTGCCTGATCGATGACGAGATCGATAGCGCGGGAGGCCAAGCGTGACGTGAAGGGACCATATCCAGAGCGCTGCTCGAGCAGGTCGTTCAGCTTGTCGTCGGCAATATCTACCGGCTGGTCTACATGCACGTAGCGCCAGGTTTTCTCGTTGAAGACCAAGTTACGCCTGGGCTCGATGAAGCCGGGCATCATCTGCATGAACTCTATATTAGTAAGTGTTGCGCCGTGCGCCAGTGCGATGGCCTGCGAGGAGCTGAGCACATCAGCCGACGTAAGGCTGCGCTCGAACAGGCCGCCTGTGCCACCGGCTGCGATGATCGTGGCCTTGGCAGCAAAGGGCACGATTCGATTTTCGGTAAGGTCGTAGAGTACGGTTCCGGTTATTCTGCCGTTCGTGTCCTCAACAAGGTCGATAAGCTCATGGCGGGGGAGCAGGCGAATACCGAGCGACTCGATCCGGGTCGTCAGAGCGTCCTCAAGCGGCTTGCGGGTGAGGCCGCGCCACATGCGCGTCTTGTGGTCAAAGCAGGGGATAAACTGCTTTTGCTGAGCGCTCTCAGCGCTTTGCGGACGCTGGAGCTCAACGCCCAGGTCTTGCTCGAGCCATTCAATTGCCTGGGGAATGCCGTGGACAAACGTCTGGACAAGCTCGGGGTCGGCGACACCGCCGCCGACGGTCTGGATGGTGTCGATGAGGTCCTGCTCGTCGTCTTCGTCGACGGGACCGATGAGGC
>URTZ01000221.1 GCA_900550825.1 uncultured Collinsella sp.
GCCCGCCCGCAGGCAACGCTCGACCTGCGCATAGCCCTGGACTCCCCCGTTGCCGGCCAAGGCGTCGTGGGCTCCGTGCTACGTGTGTGCGCCCACGAGTACGCCACCGCCAACGTGACCTGCACGCAGACGCTCGACGATAGCTGGATCGCGCTCGACGACACCGGCCTGTTCCTGGACGAGGGCGCGCGCGTCAACGTGCAGCACACCGTCCTGGGTGCCGGTGCCAGCGCCACCGGCCTCGCCGGCGACCTGTTGGGCGATACCGCCAAGGTCACCATCGATACTGATTACTTGGGCGCCCGAGAGCAGGTGCGCGACTTTAACTACGAGCTGCGCCACCGCGGTCGCAAGACCGAGTGCGAGATCGACGCCAACGGCGTGCTGACCGGCACGTCCAAGAAGGTCTACCGCGGCACCATCGACCTCGTGCACGGCTGCAAGGGTGCAACCGGCACCGAGCGCGAGACGGTGCTTTTGGCCAACAAGGGCGTCGACAACAAGACCGTTCCCGTCATTCTCTGCGACGAGGACGACGTCGCCGGCAACCACGGCGCCACCATCGGTCACGTCCGCGACGAGCAGCTGTTCTACCTCGCCTGCCGCGGCCTTGACCAAAACGCCGCCGAGGACCTGTTCATCCGCGCCAAGCTGGAGGACGCCGCACTTTCCACCACCGACGAGCGCACCCGCGCCGCCGTCGTCCGCCTGGGCAACAACCTGATCGACAACTTTGAAGAGGAGCTCGCATGATCGACACCGAGCACGTTAAATGCGATACCTGTACCGCCCCCGAGCCCATGGAGCTCGACGCCAGCGACGAGGCTTCGCGCGGCTGGCCCACCGTGGACATCGAGACCAACCCCTACAAGGGCCAGTTCCCGCTGTTCCAGCAGCACCCCGAGATCGCCTTCCTCGATAGCGCCGCCACCGCGCAGCGCCCCGCCTGCGTGCTCGACGCCGAGCGCGACTTCTACCAGCGTATGAACGCCAACCCCCTGCGCGGCCTGTACTCGCTGTCCGTCGAGGCCACCGATGCCATCGCGAAGGTCCGCCAGCAGATCGCCGACCTCATCGGCGCCGCCCAGGCCAACGAGGTCGTCTTCACCCGCAACACGAGCGAGTCGCTCAACCTGGTCGCCAAGAGCTTTGCACCCACGGTGCTCGAGCCCGGTGACGAGGTCGTCATCACCATCATGGAGCACCACTCCAACCTGATTCCGTGGCAGCAGGTCTGCCGCGAGACCGGCGCCAAGCTCGTCTACCTCTATCCCACCAAGACCGGCCAGCTCACCACCGAGGAGGTTCTGGCCAAGGTGGGACCCAAGACCAAGATCCTGGCCGTGGGTCAGGTCTCCAACGTGCTAGGAGTCGAGAACCCGGTCAAGAACCTCGGCAAGCTCGTGCACAAGTACGGCGGCTATCTGGTCGTCGACGGCGCGCAGTCGCTGCCGCACATGCCGGTCGATGTGGCCGACCTGGGCGCCGACTTCTTTGCCTTTAGCGCGCACAAGGCCATGGGCCCCATGGGCATCGGCGTGCTGTGGGGCAAGATGGACCTGCTCAACGCCATGCCGCCCATGCTTACCGGCGGCGAGATGATCGACTCGGTCACCGAGCAGGACGCCGTCTGGGCGCCCGTTCCCGAGAAATTCGAGGCCGGCACGCAGGACGCCGCCGGCATCTTCGCCACGGGTGCGGCACTCGACTACCTGGTCAACACCGTGGGTTACGAGAACATCCAGGCCCGCGAGCAGGCACTCGTCCACTATCTGATGGGCGAACTCATGCAGCTCGACTTTGTCCAGATCATCGGCTCCATCTATTGGGACAACCACCACGGCGTTGTGAGCTTTAACGTCAAGGGAATTCACCCGCACGACGTCGCGAGCATCATGGACATGGACGGCGTCTGCATCCGCGCCGGCCACCACTGCGCGCAGCCGCTGCTCACCTGGCTGGGCGTCGAGAATCTTGCCTGCTGCCGCGCCAGCGTGGCCTTCTACAACGACAAGGCCGACATCGACAAGTTCGTCGCCGGCCTGCATCACGTTTGGAGCACGTTCAATGGGTAATCTGTACACCTCCACCACGTTTATGGAGCACAACTCGCACCCCGACTATAAGTACGAGATGGATGCTCCCACGCACGAGCACGACGGTATCAACCCCAGCTGCGGAGACGAGCTCACCTTGCAGCTGCGTGTCGAGAACGATGTAATCGAGGAAGCCTCGTTTACCGGGCACGGCTGCGCCATAAGCCAGGCCAGCGCCGACATCATGGCCGACCTCATCACCGGCGAGACCGTCGAGGAAGCTCGCCGCCTAGCAGAGCTCTTCCTTGCCATGATCCGCGGCGAGCAGCTCTCCGAGGAGGACCTGGAAGACCTGGACGAAGCCGCCCAGCTCCAGGACATCTCGCACATGCC
>URTZ01000222.1 GCA_900550825.1 uncultured Collinsella sp.
GATGTCAAAGCGAGGGCGGACGTTTCGACACGTCCGCCCCCGCTCATTCTTCAAGCGCTATTTCTACTATTTCTACCCCGTCCCCAAATGGCAGACGGCATGACTACTCGTCCTGAGGTTCCTCGTCGGAGCTTGGCTCGGACGCCGACTCAGGTGCAGGTGCCGGCTCAGGCGCAGGCTCAAGCTCAGATGCCGTCTCAGACTCGGGCGCCGGTTCAGGCTCGGGCGCCGGCTCAGGCTCGGTCGCGGGAGTGGGTGCAGGTGCCGGCTCAGGCTTGGGCTCGGACTCAGGTGCGGGCTCGGCATCCGGAGCGCTGTAACCCGAGGGAGCGGACTTCTTCTCGAAGGGCAATACAAAAGTCAGGACGTCGTCCTTGTCCTCGTCGGCCCACTCGCTTGCATAACGTGCAACCCAATAGCCAACGGCACGGTGCTTGAGCATCTTGCCAAAGACCGTAAGAAATACGGTGACGAAAGCGACCAGCACCAAGAACAGCGCGAGCGTGACGCCACCGCCGGTAACAATTGCCTCAATACCCGTAGGACGATAGTAGTAGCTATACATACCGACAGAGGCAATGGCGCCAAAGACGACCGTCAAGATCCATGTGACAACGTTGGCGACCAGGCCCGTCAAAAACTCGGGAAGGAACGAAGCACAGAACAGCTTGGTCTTGTTGTGCTTAAACGCCGCCCAGACCTTATCGAGCGAAAACGCGCTCTCGACACGCCCGGTCACCGCAAAGTGCATCACGGCGATGTCGGCGAACATCTTAAAGAAGACACCCAGAATCGCCGAGGCAATTAGCGCCAGGACAAGCAGGCCGAGCGAACCGAACAGCGCAGCCTCGAGTGCATAGGAGCCGTAATAAGAATACGAGCCCGCGGCGCCAATTACCACGCCCTCCACCAGCGAAAGCACTACACCGATAACGGGAATGGCAGCGATAACCTCGAGCACGACCGAAATAACGCTCGAAAAGACTCCGAGACCAAACGACGTGGAACGCATGAGTGGACGGTCCATGCCGTCATCGACCTTGAGCGAAAGATCACGGCCCCACTCGATACCAAAGCCGGAACCACACACACTCGCAATGCAAGCTGCCAAAAAGCCGATGGCAGCCGCAATGCCGCCAATAACGGGAATAAACAACACGAGCACCGACACAACGCAAATCAGCGCCGGCAAAAACGCGATTTGGCATACACGCTGAAGCACGCCCGGAGTCTTGGTCATATCTTGGAACGCCTGAGCCACACAGCCCTTTGGCGCATTCGCCACGGGCGGTTGCGGAACAAACTGCTGGGGCTGAGGCTGTCCCTGGGGAGCGGGGCCAGAGGCACCGGCATTAGGAGCACCACACACGCCGCAGAACTTGTCGTTATCGCCCATGGGGGCGCCACACTGCGAGCAGAACATAGAATCATCCCTTCGTATCTTGAACGAATCACTTGGATCGCAAACGATGTTTACTCACATTATCGCCCAGCGTGAGGACAAATGTGCCCAAATGATCGTTTTGCAACGTAAGGGGTCTGCCGCAGCTGCCTAAATTGGATTGATTGTTAGTTCGTACCGCGGAAGCCCTTGCCGACGATCTCGGAGCTGTCGACGATCGTGATAAAGGCACCTGGATCGACTTCGCGCGCATAGCGGCGCAGCTGCACGGCCTCGCGACGGCTCAGCACGCTCATGATCACCGTCACGCACTTGCCCGAGAAGGCACCGTAGCCGCGGCTGATGGTCGCCGTGCGGTTGAGATGCTTGACGATAAACTCCTCGACCTTAAGGGGCTCGGAACAAATGACCGTGCAGACTTTGCGCAGGTGAATGCTCTCAATGGCTTTGTCGACCACGAGTGTCTTGGCAAACAGGCCGAGCACGCAATACAGACCGACACGCGGGCCATACAAAAAGGCCGCGATGGTCACGATGCCGATATCGACCAGCAGCAGGGCGCGGCCAATCTCGAGCGTCGTGCGGCGCTTGAGGATCATGGCAAGAATGTCCGTGCCACCCGTCGAGGCGCCGATGTCAAAGACAATAGCGCTGCCGAGCGCCGGCAAGATGACGGCAAAGCACAGGTCGAGCCACATATCACCCGTCAGAGAGACATCGGTCGGAATAAAGAACTCAAACAGCGAAACATAGGCGGACAACGCAAACGAGGCGAAGACGCTCCACAGGATTGCCTTGCGCTCCAAAAAGATAAAGCCCAAAACGACGAGAACCGCGTTAATAATCCACATAAAGACGCCGACGGGCAGGGTCGGGAACAGCGTGGACAGAATGACCGACACGCCCGAGGTGCCGCCAAAAGCAAAGTGATTAGGGGTTTTAAACGCAACGATGGCGAAGGCCGTAAGAATCAGGCCCAGATTGAGCTCGGCAAAAAAGCGCGGAAAGCCTGGTTCCTGGCTGCGC
>URTZ01000223.1 GCA_900550825.1 uncultured Collinsella sp.
GATCCGGTTGGGTCGTCCCTCGTTTTGCATGCACCTGCCTAGGTGCCTTCAGCCAATTGTCCTATTCTTGTGGAGAAGCTGTGCGCACGCTGACCTGCGGATTTGTACGACGCTTGCACGTTTGCGCAGGTATTGCTATAGTTTGCTTGCAAATGAAGTTGTAATTGAAAGAAGTGGGGTTTCGGCCCCGCTTCTTTTTTGTATGGATGGAGGTGCCGCAATGGTCAAGACCAAGACCGAGCAGGCGATCATCGACGCGCTCGAGGCCGTCGCTCCCCAGCACGATATCGACATCGTCGACGTCGAGCTCGTGGGTGCCACCAAGGCCCCCTGCGTGCGTGTGCGTATCGAGGGTGCCGAGGGTCAGAGCCTGTCGCTCAACGACGTCACGGCCAACACCAAGTGGGTCGGCGATGTGATTGAGGAGCTCGACCCCATCTCTTCGAGCTATACGCTCGAGGTGTCGAGCCCGGGTATGGCGCGCCCGCTGCGCCGCCCGTGCGACTTTGCCCGCTTTGTGGGCGAGAACTGTGAGCTCACCTCCACCGCCACCGAGGGCCGTCGCAAGTACGCCGGCAAGATTGCCGCCGCCACCGAGGCCGACGTGACCCTCGAGCTCGAGGACGGCGAGTCCGTTACCCTCGATTTCTCTGATGTTAAAAAGTGCAAGTTGAAGCCCACCTACGACTTCAAGCCCGCGAAGGAAGGAAAGTAAGATGGCAGCATCCGACATGATGTCCGCCCTGATGGAGCTTTGCCAGGAGAAGCACATCGACCAGCTCTACCTGATCGACCGCCTGGAGCAGTCGCTCGCCAAGAGCTATGCCGAGATCCTGCATCTTGAGTGGGGCGCCAAGGTGACCATCGACCGCACCACCGGCAAGATCTACGTCTACCGCCTGGAGCCGATCGACGATTCCATGGACGAGGAGGGCAACTTCACTGAGTTCGAGGAGATTGACGTCACCCCCAAGAACACGAGCCGCATCGCTGCCCAGCACGCCAAGGCCGAGATCAACGCCATCGTGCGCAATTCCGCCCGAGAGCAGATCTACGAGGAGTTCTCCGGCCGCATCGGTGACCTCATCAGCGGTACCGTTCTGCAGTCCACGCCCGACTTCACAATCGTCAAGATCCGCGAGGGCGTCGAGGCCGAGCTGCCGCACTTCGACCAGCGCCGTTACGAGAACGAGCGCAACGAGCGTCCGATGGGCGAGCGCTACCTGCACAACCAGCACATCAAGGCCGTGATTATCGACGTTCGCGACCCCAACTCCAACCTGCAGCCGGTTCGTGGCGAGCACAGCCGTCCGCCGATTGTCATCTCCCGTACCCACCCCGAGCTCATGCGTCGTCTGTTTGAGCAGGAGGTGCCTGAGATCTATGAGGGCACCGTCCAGATCAAGTCGATCGCCCGCGAGCCCGGCCAGCGCTCCAAGGTCGCCGTCCACTCGCTCGACGACCGTTTGGATCCCGTGGGCGCCTGCGTCGGCCCCAAGGGCAGCCGTGTTCGCGCTGTCGTTGGCGAGCTCCGCGGCGAGCGCGTCGACGTCATCCTGTGGGATGCCGATCCTTCCGTCTACGTCGCTAACGCCCTGTCGCCCGCTAAGGTCACCCGCGTCCTCATTGACGAGGAGAAGGCCTACGCCGGCGTCATCGTGCCCGACGACCAGCTGTCCCTCGCCATCGGCAAGGAGGGCCAGAACGCCCGCCTCGCCGCGCGCCTGACCGGTTGGCACATTGACATCAAGTCCGAGACGCTTGCCGCCGACATCCTCAAGAACGTTCCCGTTCACGAGGAGCCCGCCGCCGACCTGATCGGTGACGAGGAGGACGAGGACGTCCGCCGCTGCGAGTACGTGTCCGAGGACGGCATCCAGTGCCGCAACCAGGCTCGTCCCGGCTCCCGTTTCTGCGGTGTCCATGACACCGACGCCTTCGATGATGCGGAGGACCTGATCTAGCGCGCGGTCGCGCCGGGCGGGTCCCGGCGCGTCTCCCACGCTCGTTCAGTCTCTAGGCACCCAAGGTGCCAGAAAGGGTAGGTGAAGTCATATGGCAAAAGTCCGTGTGTCCACCCTGGCCAAAGAGTTCGGCATGACCTCCAAGGAACTGATGGGTCATCTCGCCGATATGAAGATTCCCGCTAAGTCCGCTTCCTCCACCTTGGAGGACGCCTATGTCGCCATGGTCCGCAAGCAGCTCGCCTCGGTGATCGAGGCCCGCGCTCAGGAAGTCGAGGCCGCCAAGCAGGCCGAGGAGCAGGCAGCTGCCGCCGAGGAGGCCGCTCGCGCCGCTGAGGCCGAGCGCGAGCGCATCGCCGCCGAGAAGGCACGCGAGGAGGAGCGCCGCCAGTTCGCCGCGGCCCAGGCTGCCG
>URTZ01000224.1 GCA_900550825.1 uncultured Collinsella sp.
CACCTGCCGGCACAATAGGAACGTCCCCAAGTGCCGGCAAAAGCGAGGCAGCGCTGCTGGCAAAACGAACCGTAGCGCTGCCTCACTTTATGCAAATACAATCAAGTTGTCTCGATGGATCGCCGGCTTCTCGGCCAGGTCTGCCAGCAGACGGTTACCGGCAATCTGGTCCTGGCGGCGGCCGGCGGCAAGTTCCAGCACGTCCGAATCGGCCTCGGCGATACCGCGGGCGACGACCATACCGCTCGGATCGCACACATCGAGCACATCGCCCTCGGCAAAATCTCCATCGACCTGGCGAATGCCCACCGCGAGCAGCGATGAGCCACGGCTGACCAGCGCCTTCGCAGCGCCGTCGTCAACCGTTACCGAGCCATGTGCCTTGTCACCCAGCGCGATCCACAACTTGCGGGGTGCGATGTCCAGACGCTCCGCCGGCGGATCGAACAGCGTGCCCACGCTCTCGCCGCGGGCTAGGCGCACGAGCGCATCGGGCTCCTCGCCCGAGCAAATCACGCTCTGAATGCCCGCCGTCATCAGGATGCGGCTCGCGCGAATCTTGGTGATCATGCCGCCCGTGCCCACCGATGTGGAAGAATCGCCTGCCGAGGCGATAATCTTGGCATCGATCTTATGCACGACCGGGACAAACTCGGCCGTCGGATCCTCATGCGGATTGGCGGTGTAGAGGCCGTCGATGTCCGAAAGCGTCACGCACAGATCGGCAGAAACCAGGCAGCTCACAAGCGCCGCCAGCGTGTCGTTGTCGCCGAACTTGATCTCATCGACGGTAACGGTGTCGTTCTCGTTGACGACCGGCACCACGCCAAGCTCCACCAGGCGCAGCAGGGCGTCGCGCGCGTGCAGGTAGGACGTGCGGCGCGCCGTGTCGTGACGCGTGAGCAGCACGAGCGAGGTGAGCAGGTCGCGCGCATGGAACTCCTCGTCGTAGGCCGACGAGATGATGCACTGGCCGGCCGAAGCGCAAGCCTGCAGGCTCGGCAGGTCGCCGACCGGCTTACGGTCGAAGCCCAGCACGGGATAGCCACAGGCGATAGCGCCCGAGCTCACCACGACCAGACGCCAGCCGAGCTTGCGCAGCGCTGCGGCCTGATCGGCAAGCCCGCCGATAAAGGCGCGGTTGACCTTGCCGTCGGCGCCCACCACCGTGGACGAACCGATCTTTACCACCATCGTTTTATAAGAAGTCGTCATACGTCAAACCAATCGAGTGTTGAGCAGGCGGGCGAGCTGGAGCAGCCGGGGCACCCGGTGCGGGACGGACGAAAATGATCCGTTTTCCTCCGTCCCCTTCGGATCATTTTGCCCAGGGGAAGGCCGAAGCCGCGGCCATGTTCTTGCGCACGAGCTCGTCGCGCACCTGAGCCAGGCCCTGCTCCATGCCCACCACATAGGTCTGCGGGTACAGGAAGCGCTTGAAAGCTGCGTCCAGATGATCGAGCGCCCAAGCACAGCGCTCGCGCGCGTCCTGGATGCTCTCACGCGGAGCCACCGCACTGCCATCGCGCACGATCGGCACCAGCAGCTCGCGATACTCAAGCTCCGACACATCGGTCACCAGGGCGGCATCGTTCACGGCCACAAGGGTATTGCCGCGCGCGGCGCCCTCCCCTGCCAGATGGTCCTCGTCATAGATCATGTCGCAAACCGGGCCGCCAAAGCCGTCGTAATAACGGCGCACGCGCTGCACGCCCGGGATCGTGCGCTTGTAGGGCTGCTCGGAGAGCTTGACCACCGGCGTCCATGGATCTGTCTCGCTCGCACGGCGGGCGGAAAGCTTGTACACGCCACCCAGCGCCGGCTGGTCATAGCAGGTCGCGAGCTTGGTACCCACGCCAAAACTGTCGATGGGCGCGCCCTGGTCGAGCAGCGACTGAATCGTGTACTCATCCAGATCGTTGGAAACCGAAATCCCCACATAGGGCAGGCCCTCGGCATCAAAACGGCCGCGAACATACTTGGAGAGCTTGGCGAGGTCGCCGGAGTCAATGCGAATGGCCGACAAACGCTCGCCCACCGCTTCCATCTCCTTGGCAACCGTAATGGCATGTTCACAGCCCTCGCGCACGTCATAGGTGTCGATGAGCAGCGTGCAGTTCTTGGGGCTCGATTTGGCAAAGGCACGGAAGGCCTCGAGCTCGGAATCGAAGCTCATCACCCAGCTGTGCGCATGCGTGCCAAAGACGGGAATACCGTAGCGGCGGCCGGCGAGCACATTGGACGTAGAGGAGCAGCCGGCGACGTAGCTCGCGCGCGCGACGGCCAGGCCGCCATCGGGACCCTGGGCTCGGCGCAGGCCAAACTCCGCCACGGGGCGACCGTCGGCGGCGAGCACC
>URTZ01000225.1 GCA_900550825.1 uncultured Collinsella sp.
CGCCCTACTTTGTCGGCTATCGTTTGGCCCAGGTCAATGCTGAGACCACGCTCGATGTCGATGCTGAGCGCCTGCGTGCGCATCTGGAAACGCTCGTATAGTAAGACTAACACCCGCGTAATGCGGACAGTCTAGCGTCCCATGGCGTCGCGGCCGGCCTCGACCCGCTTGCGCTGGGCGGCGCGCTCCTCGCCGGTCAGACGCTCAAAGAGATGCCCGATAAGCGAGGCGAGTACCTGCTGAAACAGCGTTCCGCACATGACGGGAAACACGACTTCGCCCGGAAAGTACTGCGTGGCGATGACGGCGCCCGAAGAGATGTTACGCATGCCGCAGGTAAAGCACATGGTAGTCGTCTCGCTATATGGCAGATGCAGCGCACGGGCGACCAGAAAACCGACGACAAAGCCGCTGATGGCGAAGGTCAAAATAAAGAGGGCGACTTCCAGGCGCACCGCGTTCATGTGCAGCACGTACTCGCTCATGGCGGTGGAGTTGGAGGCGATAACGCCCATCATCATGAATTTGCAGGCGGGCGAGAGCGCGGGGGAGAGCTTCTCGTGTCCCCATCCACGCGTGAGCTCGTTGATCACGATGCCGAGCACGGCGGGGATGGCGATCATAAAGGCCATGTCTTGCATCATGCTCGGCACATCGATCGAGACGGTGGCACCCAGCAGGAGCTTAAGCGTGAGCGGAATCGTCACAGGGGAGATAACCGAGGACGTCAGGATGATGGTGAGCGCGAGCGGGCCGTTGCCGCCGAACATGCTAATCCACATAAAGGCAGTGACTGCCACAGGCACGCTGTATTCGAGCACAATGCCGCAGACAAGGTTGGGGTTGGAGCCAAAGAAGAGTGACCCCATGGCATACGCCGCGATGGGAATAGGCACTGCCGAGACCAGCAACGCCAGAATCAGGTGCAGCGGACGGTGGAACACCTCGGCTACCTGGTGAAAGGTGTTGCTGAGCGCGCCCTGAAACGTCATAAAGGCGAAGAGGGCGGGAACGATGGGCTTGAGTACGCCGATCTGATGGGGAAAGAGCACGCCGAGCGCCACGCAAATCGGAACGATGACCTGCATATGCCCCGCGAGGAACTTTCCCAGTCCAGCCCATTGCTTCATATGCCCCGTGACTCCCTTTATCCGCGAACTCGTTTGTATGGATATGCTAGACGCTCGTAAGTGTCTGTGCGGCTGAAACGCTCGATTATTTCGAGGCTATTACCGTCATCGTTTACCGAAACCGCGGCGCGCTGCGAGGTTCTGCGTCCGTGCCGCACGGTATAATAAATCCGTTCAACAGATCTGCCTGCCGAAGCGGGCATACACAGAGGACTCATCGCTATGAACCGTGAGAGGTATCGCGGCGACCTGCCCCTATCGGGGGTGGGCGCCTATGTCATCGCTTAAGACGACGCATCGCTGGGCGGTCGCTCAGCAAAACCCCGAGCTCGAAAAGGAGCTTTCGGCTGGTCTGGGCATTCCCGGACTGGTAGCGCGCATTATGGTCGCGCACGGCATCGGCTCCATCAAAGAGGGCCAATTGTTTTTGACGCCTTCGCTCGATCGCGACTGGGCCGACCCACTCATTATCCCGGGCATGTCGGTCGTTGCCGACCGCGTCGAGCGTGCTATTCGCAGCCACGAGCACATTGCAGTCTTTGGCGATTTTGACGTTGACGGTATTACGTCGACCTGCCTGTTGACCGAGGCGCTGCGCACGTTTGGCGCCGATGTTACGCCGTTTATTCCGCATCGCTTTGATGAGGGCTACGGTCTTTCGCGCGCGGCGCTCGACCGCGTTAACGAGCTCGCTCGCCCCCAGCTGATCGTGACCGTCGATAACGGCATTGCCGCCAAGGAAGAGGTTTCCTATCTGGAGAGTCTGGGGATCGATTTGGTGGTCACGGACCATCACGAGCCCTCCGACCAGGTGCCGCAGGGTGTGCCCCTGACTGACCCCAAGCTCGAGGACGAGGGCCCCTCGCGTGAGCTTGCCGGTGCTGGTGTGGCGCTCAAGCTGGTGCAAGTCCTGGGTGAGCGCCTGGGCAAGCCGTCGTATTGGCGTTCGCTAATCGAGGTCGCGGCGCTGGGCACCGTGTCCGACATGATGCCGCTCACGCCCGAGAACCGCGCGCTGGTTGCCGAGGGCATCCAGCAGATGCGCGTAACCGCTCGCCCCGGCTATATCGCGCTTGCCGCGCTCGCCAAGGCGGACCTTTCTACCATTACGGCCGACGGCCTGTCGTTTTCGCTCATCCCTCGTCTGAATGCTGCCGGCCGCATGGCTGATCCCAAGCTGGCGCTCGACTTGCTGCTTGCCCGCAATCCCATCGAAGCAAGCAC
>URTZ01000226.1 GCA_900550825.1 uncultured Collinsella sp.
AGCAAAATATCGCTCATGCCCGAGGACGCGCCGGGAGGCAACACCGATTCGGGACCGGACATATAGATCTACCTGCTCATTTACAAATTCGTAAACTTTTTTCAAAAAAGTGCTTGCACAGTTCTCGAATCATAGGTTATTATCTTCCTCGTTGAACGCGCGGGTCCAACAGAACGAACTGCGAATCAACAACATAGCATGTCGGAGTGGCGGAATTGGCAGACGCGCTAGCTTGAGGTGCTAGTGACCGCTTTTTGGTCATGCGGGTTCAAGTCCCGCCTCCGACACCATCGCATTTGAGAAGCCTCTTCGGAGGCTTTTTTGTTACCGATAGACGGTGAGGTCCACGATGGAAACGCTTGAGCGCAACGAGTGGGCAGACGTTGCCCAACTGGTCGAGATCACGAGCGATGCTGTCATCATCTGTGAGTTCGACGGAACCATTCTGCATGTGAATAATCGTTTGCTCGACCTGATGTGCGAGGAACGCGCTGACGTCATCAGCGGTGATGTCAAAGACGTTCTGTACTCGTCTGCCTTTGAGCGCGCGACCGAACATCGTCTACCGTTTGAGACCGATGGCTCCGAGAGCAAGCTGATGCTCAAGCTGAGCGACGGGTCCTTTATTCCCGTCTTGGTTCGCGCAGGTTCCGTTACGCCTCCGCGTATCTTTGGACGTCGTGCACCGCGTGTCCTGGTGGCGCTTCACAGCATCGAAGAGCAGTATTCCCACGATCGTCAGCTCAAACGTGCGCTATCGGAGCTTAGGGTGGCGAATAAACGCCTTTCGGGTACCCTTTCGGTCATTATGAGTACCGTGGGCTCCGATGAGCTCCCCAGCTTGCTCGATACCGTTTTGAATCAGCTCGTTGGAACGCTCGATGCCTCCGGTGCGGCTATCTATTTTTCCGAGAGCGGCGGCTTTAAGCTCCGCGGTGTTTCTAGGGAGCTTGAGGATAGCTATCTGCCCGAGTTTATGCCGTACGGCGCGGGCATTCCGACCTACGTGCTTCGCGAGTCGCGTGCCTGTCGCCTGTCGATTCAGCAGGACCTTGAGGGCGACCGGGTTGCTTCGGGTATGTTCATGGATTTGGACAATCGTTCCAAGCACTTGCTGCGCGTGCAGGATATGCCCCCGTATCGCAGCGAGATCTGTCTTCCCGTGTTTTACGGCACGCAGGTCCTTGGCGTGTTGGAAGTTGGCTGGAAACGCCCCCAGGCGCCACTTGCCTATGACGTGAACGTGCTCGAGGTCATCTGCGATTATCTGTCTATTCAGCTGGTCGGCATGGCGTCGAGCTTACGTTCGCGCCGCACGGCGGAGCTCGGCCGCTCGCTCAATTTGCTGCGCGACGAACTGTTTACCTATCTCGATGATCCCGTTGCCGCCTCGCGAGCGGTGTCGACGGAAATCTGCACGGTGCTCAATTGTCATTTCTGCCCCGTGGAGTATGATGCGGGCCTCGAAACCTATGTCATCGATTTTGAGGGCGGCAGTCGTGTGGCGCTGCCGGACGATCCGGAGTCACTCTTCTTTTCTGTCACGGCGCCAGCAGCGCGCCTGGGGGCAGCCCCCGACGGGTTTGAGACATCGGTGTTGGGCGGGATGAGCGCTGACGACCTCAAGCACGTGCGCCTTACACGTGTGGACGAATCCACGTCTATGGGTTCATGGTTGAGGGCCCACGGCCTACCGTGTCAGGGGCTTTATGTCGACTCCGGCATCGAAGCGGGGCGCTACCACTCGGAAGCGGATGGCAAACGAAGCAACGATGCGATCGTTCCCGCTGATATCGCCAAGGGGCCGACGAGGCGCGCTTTGCTGCTCCGCGATGGCAGCCGAGAACCAATTGACGACCTTGAATACGACTACCTGGTGCATCTGGCGCATGACTTTGAGCTGATCTATGAAGGCGAGTCTCAAAAGCGCGAAGAGCGTCATATCGCTCAGACGCTTCAGATTGGCATGAGAAATTCGCTTGGTGACGTTCCGGGCATTGCAACCGATTCGGTATACCTATCGGCAACGAATTCTGCGTTGGTCGGCGGCGACTTCTATACGCTTGTCCGTCTTCCCGACGATTGTGCCGTAATGATTTTGGGCGATGTGTCCGGCAAGGGGATTGAGGCGGCGTCGATGTCGGCACTCGTCAAGACGGCGCTGACGGCCTATGCCTGGGAGGGTGCAGGGCCTGCCCGTATGGCACGCTCGCTCAATAGCATGCTCATGGGCTTTTCGAGGGTCGAGACGTTTGTGACGGCGTTTATCGCCAAGATCGATCTTAAAGCGGGCCGCGCTACTTATTGCTCTGCGGGACATCCTCCCACTATGGTCATTAGGCCGTCGTCGA
>URTZ01000227.1 GCA_900550825.1 uncultured Collinsella sp.
AGCTGCGGGAACGGCCTGTCCGCCTAATGTGTTCGGCTGAGATCGGAAATCAACCCTATGGCGAACTAATTTTAGGAACGCTGCTGCGGCTTCCAGGAACCCACATTGGCGTCGTACTGGTTCAGTGCGCTGTTGCCGCCCTGCGCGATGGGCGCCAGGATATCGCTTTGGTGGGAACTCATCGACTCGCCATCGGGAATGGCCAGCGAGATGTCCCAGCTCTGACAGATCACGTCGACACGCTCGTACATCCACTCGGCAAGCTGCTTTAAGTGGGCGATGTCATCCGCATAGACCGTATCGTCCTGATACTTAAGGTTGTTAAGCTCATCTTGCGTCTTTTTGATCTGGTCGCGCAGGGCGTAGGCACTCTGCGACAGCTCCTGGCGGGTGGACAGCGGCGTTCGGAGATAGCCGTTGTTAAAGGAATCGATGACCTCGCCGATCTGGTCCTCATCACCGTAGGACACGATGGTCTGATACAGACCGTCGAGCCTGGTATAGAGCTGATCATCGGTGAGCACAGTTTCTTCCTGGACCACCTCGGCAGAATCGTCCTGCTTGGTATCGTCCTCAGTCGCCTCGCCCTTTTGGCGCGTGGGGAAGGTCGTCTGCGCAGCCTGGCCAAACTGGTCGTAGAAGGCAGGCATGACACCCATGGGATCGGCCGTCACGAACCAATAGGCACCGCCGCAAACGACGGCAAGGACCGCGATGACGATGAGCGGCTTGGGGATATGACGCTTGTGCTTGTGATAGGCGTCCTCGTCGGGATGCACCTTGCGCTTGGGTTTTTGAGCATCGTCATGCAGGGAAACGGGCGTGGGAATATCGACCTTGGGGATACCGAAATCCTTATCGAAAGCCGGCAGCACGCAAGTCTCATTGGGGTCGGCGGCATCCGAAAGAACCGCGGCAGCCGAGGCGGGCGCATGAGGCACCTCGGTATCGATCTGCTCTTGCGTTAGGCGCGGAAAGCCCGCCGTGCGGCCCGCTGCCAGGTCGGATGCGGCCGCGTCCTCGGAGAGGATACCCGGAGCGGGGCGTCCGCATTTGGGACACGTACGATCATGCGGAGAAAGACGGGCACCGCAGCCCTCGCAGAACACGAACTCGGTGTGCTCGGGGCCATCGCCCGGACCCACATAGGCGTTGCAGTAGGGGCAGAACGAGGCGCCGTCCTCGATAGTCTTAAGGCAATGCGGGCAGATCACGGCATCCTCTTTTCGAAGCAATTCAAACAATCGAGGTTAGAGCATAACATCGCCACGGCCCCACAGGAGCAAGGCACCAATTCAACATCGGCAGGGCGCGTAGTTACTTCTTCTTTTTGCTTGGCATCGAGACTTTGATGCCTTGGGCGGACTTGGTCACGCGAGAGCGCTTGGCTCCGGTACTCTTCTTTTTCTTGGGCTGGGCCTGGGCCACGCCCTCGAGTGCGCGGGCCTCGGCCTCGCGAGCGGTGCGATCTTCGCGGCGCTGCGCCATGTCGGCGGCGACGCGCTTGGCAAAACGTTCGGCCGTCGAGCCCGTCGAGCTCACCTTGCCGCCACCGCGACCCAGGCGGACGCGCACACCGCGGCCAAAACCAGTTGCGGCATGACGACGACGCGGCTTGAGCGAATCCATCATCGTGGCGAGCTTAAAGAACACCGAGCAGGTAAAGACCACGATAACAGCCAAGATAACCATCTGGCCCATCGACAGGTTGGCAATAGACAGCAGCTCCGGGAATCCGATAACGCCCACCAGGATGCCGGCGACTACAAACACAAAGAGCACCACACGTAAGGGCGTGAGAGGCTGCGAGATGCGCCAGATTAGGCTGACGCTCGCCGCGCACGACGTAAGCAGGCACATCGTAGACAGCGTGAGCTGGCTAAAGCCAAACACGCGCGCCACAAAGATGTCGAGCGCCGCAGCCAAAATGACCGCAATCGACGCCGGCAGTGCACGCTTGAGTACGTCGCTCAAAAACGCACCCTTCACACGAGCATTGTTGGGCTCCAGGCCCAACACAAAGCCCGGCGCGCCGATGCAGAAGAAGTTAATGAGCGTCATCTGGATGGGCTCGAAGGGGTACGGCGGCAGCGCGATACACAGCGCCGCCAGGCCCATCGAGAACAGCGTCTTGGTCAGGAACAGTGAGGCCGAACGCTGCAGGTTGTTGATGGAGCGACGGCCCTCGGCCACCACGGCGGGCATCGAGGCAAAATCGTTGTCGACGAGTACGATTTCGGCCACATTACGCGCGGCATCGGAGCCGGCCGCCATGGCGACGGAGCAGTCGGCCTCCTTGAGCGCGAGCACGTCGTTGACGCCGTCGCCCGTCATGG
>URTZ01000228.1 GCA_900550825.1 uncultured Collinsella sp.
ACCCTTGCTGCGACGAAGGTCGGCGAGCCGCTGCGCAGTTTCTACATTCATGGTTCCTCCTATGTGATGCCAGCCGTGCCGCCGGACCGCTTTTGTTCTTAAGGCGCCTTGCACAGTTAAAAATCTATCCGCCACCGCCAAAAGCATGCCACCTATTCTAGTGAGATTTTTGACAACCGGCGGTTGCGGGTGCATATGAGCTGCGGAAATGTGTCCAAACAAAGCAATGACCCGCAGCTTGGTTGTCCCCGTTGCTGCGTTAACGGTAGTATGGTCGTACTGTTTATTCCGCACCGCCAACGGAGGGAGTTCCGCGCCGTGAACCGCGATTTCGCCTCATCGCTCATCCAGCTCAATAACACGTTCTATCGCGAGCACTCCGCCTCCTTTTCCGATACGCGCCAAGCCCCGTGGCCCGGCTGGGTGCGCACCATGGACATCGTGCTCGAACAGCTCGACGTCGCCACGATCGAGCATCCCGTCCGCGTCTTCGATCTTGCCTGCGGCAATATGCGATTCGAGAACTTTGCCGCCGGCGGCGCACTTGCCGCCAAGGGCGTCGATGGCGCAAACCCCTCGGCAGATGCCAGCTGCCCGTTTGAGTTCTATGGCGTCGACTCATGCCAGGACCTGGCCATCGATGCACGTGGCCACGCCCTGCGCATTCCCAACCTGCACTTCCAGGAACTCGACTTGCTCGATGCCCTTATGAAACTCAATCCCGCCGAGACGCCCGACGTGCTTTTCGACGCCCCGCTCGCCGACATCTCGGTCTGCTTTGGCTTTATGCACCACGTGCCGTCGTGCGAGTACCGCGTGCGCGTGCTCGACGCCCTGGTGCGCCAGACACGCCCGGGCGGCATCATCGCCATCAGCTTTTGGGAGTTTATGAACGACGAGCGCATGGCGCGCAAGGCCGTTCGAGCCGAAGCCCGCGCCGAGCTCACCCCACCGTTTGAGGGTTACGATTCCGCGCAGTTTGAAGCCGGCGACCACCTCATTGGCTGGCAAAACGACCGCCACGCCTACCGCTATTGCCATCACTTTGACGATCAGCAGATCACCGACCTGGTGCGCGGCGTGCGCACGTTCTACAAGAGTGGCGAGGTTCCCGTACGCGAGCTTGAGCGCTTCCATGCCGACGGTCGCAGCGGCGATCTCAACCGCTATGTGATTCTCAAGCGCCTGTAGGCATCGACGACTCGCCGCCGAGCCGCATCGCATCTTCCGGGCAAGCTATGCCCGCCCTTTTTCAACCCATTGACGGAACGCGCAGCTATGCGTTCCATGCTTATGACCAAGGAGCCTCATGGGAGCCGTCCACGTTCGCACGCCTAAGAACTTTGTGCTCGAGGAGCGCCTGGAGCGCTACGCCGATGCGATTGAGACGAACCCCGAGGCCTATGCCGGAGATTGGCGAAGGGCTTGCGCGCCAGTTGGCAGCAAGCCCTTCGAACACCTTCACCTGGATCTTGGCTGTGGCAAGGGAACCTATCTGGTCGAGCGCGCCCACCGCGAGCCCGACACCCTCTTTATCGGCATGGACCAGGAGCCCATCTGCATCGCCTATGCCGCGCAGAAAATCTGCGAACAGGGGCTATCCAACGCACTCGTCCTGCCCCGAGGCGCCGCATCGCTGCCGCAGCTGTTTGCCGCAGGCGAGCTCGATGCCATCACCATTAACTTTCCCACGCCGCAGCCCAAGGCCAAGTACGCTAAAAAACGACTCGTCCATGTCGACCATCTGATGCTCTACCGCCCGCTCTTTTCAGCCGGCGCTACCGTCACACTGCGCACCGATAGCAAGCCGTTGCGCGATTACGCCCTGGGACAGTTTGCCGCGGCCGGCTACGATACGCTTTGGGTAAGCGACGACGTCCGCCGCGACCATCCCGAGCATCCCGAGACCGAGTACGAGCGCCGCACGCGCGAGATGGGTGCCGCCGTCTATGGCATTTGCGCCACACCTGGAGCGCAGCCCAGCGATGAACAGCTCGCGGCGGGCCGCGCGCAGGAGCAAAGCCTGGCCTGCTACCTGCCCGATAACCTCGATGAGCTCGCCTATGTGCCTCTGGGCATGGAAGAGGCCGTCGAGAACTTTAGAAACCGTGCCCGCAAGGGCAAGAAGCGTCTACCGCAAGAGTCCTAGGGGCTTCTGATGGTCGCGGCGTTGGCAAACAAGCGCAAATAGGCGCCAGCGAACGGCCCTCAAACCTAAGTGAGTAGACTATTTTGCAATAGCCAAGCACAGCCCGCATAGCGAAACATAAAACCGACGCTCCTATAAGTTGTCAATAGGCAGTTTGCGGGAGCGCTCCCTTC
>URTZ01000229.1 GCA_900550825.1 uncultured Collinsella sp.
GTGGATATAGTCGCGCACGCCGGTGCCGTCGGGGGTGGGGTAGTCGTTGCCAAAGACCTGAACGGCCTCGAGCTTGCCCACGGCAACCTGGGCGACATAGGGCACCAGGTTGTTGGGGATGCCCTTGGGGTCCTCGCCGATCAGGCCCGACGGATGGGCGCCGATGGGATTGAAGTAGCGGAGCAGCACAACGTCCCACTCGGGGTCTGCGGTGTGAACGTCCATAAGGATCTGCTCAATCATCCACTTGGTCCAGCCATAGGGGTTGGTTGCGGGCTTCTTGGGGTCTTCCTCGGTGACGGGCGGGTTGTCGGGATCGCCGTAGACGGTCGAGGAGCTCGAGAAGATGATGGACTTGCAGCCATGGTTGCGCATGACGTCGACGAGCACCAGGGTGTTCTCGATGTTGTTGTGATAGTACTCGACGGGCTTGCTCACCGACTCGCCGACGGCCTTAAAGCCGGCGAAGTGGATGACGCGGTCGATCTGATGGGTGTCGAAGATCTTGTTCATGGCCTCGCGGTCGAGCACGTTGGCCTCGTAGAAGGTGAGGTTCTTGGCGGCCTCGTCGCCCACGATGGTCTTGACGCGGTCGACGGCGACGGCGCTGGAGTTGGAGAGATCATCGACGATGACGACCTGGTAGCCACCCTCGAGCAGCTGAACGACGGTGTGCGAGCCGATAAAGCCGGCACCACCGGTAACGAGGACGCAGGTGTCTTTGGGGTCGAGTGCTTTGGACATGTAGTCTCCTATCGAATCAGGAACACTTCTTTAGGGGAGTATAGCGCAGGCAGGGACGCCCAAATCGTGCGCTGTAGGAAAAGCAGAGGAGCGTGTTAACGTACTTATAGAAATGCTGCGTGGACATAACCTCGACTTTGGCATTTGCTTACGAGCCGCTGACCTTGTAGTTTCCTGCCGTTCGTGGAAATCGTTGGGACGCGCCATATGTACGCTAATATGTATGAGTTGAGCGACATATAAATAAACATGTAACGGAGTACATATGTCACCAAACAGCGATTCCATCCTTTCCCAGGAGCTCTCGCGCCGCACTGCCCTCAAGGCCTTATTCGGCGCCGCTTCTGCAGCCGTTCTTTTTGGCCTGCCCGCTCGCGCCCGTGCGGCGGAGGCCACCAAGGAAACCACCGATAAGCTCAATGCGGCCCAGGCCCAGCTCGACGAGGTCCAGGCTCAGCTCGACAGCATCGCAAATGAGTATGCGGCGCTGGCCAACAAGAATGCCCAGACCCTCAACGACATCGAGAATGTCCAGGGCAAGATTGACGACACGCAGGCCCAGATCGATGAAAAGAAGGCCGAGCTCAAGAAGAAGCGCAACGACCTTTCCGATCGCGTGGCCGCCAGCTACAAGTCCGGCGGCACGAACATCCTGTCGCTGCTGCTGGCCTCTGGCTCGTTTGAGGAACTCGTCGCCAACGCGCATTACGTTGAGAAGATCAACAAGAGCGACCGCGACGCCATCGAGGACATTCAGACCATCCAGGAAGAGCTCGATGCGCAAAAGACCGAGCTCGAGTCGCAGAAGGCCGACTTAGAGAAGCTCAAGGACCAGCAGACTGCCCAGATGCAGGACATGCAGGCCAAGCAGCAGGAAGTCCAGACGGTTCTGAACGGCCTCTCTGACGATGTCAAGGAGCTCATGGCTCAGCGTGATTCCGAGATTCTCGCTGCCGCCCAGGCCGAGGAGGCCGCTAGGAAGGCCGCCGCTGCCGCGGCCGCCGCGAACAAGAACAATTCCTACTCGGGTGGTTCGAGCTCGGGTGGCGGATCGTATGCGCCCGGAACTCCGCAGCAGAATGCCGGCTCGGGCAAGCAACAGGCCGTCGTCAACGCGTGCTACTCCACGCCTTCGCCGGGCCAGAACTGGTGCGCGGCGTGGGTCACCAATGTCTTCCGTAACGCCGGCGTTGGCTACTTTGGAGGCAATGCGTGCGACATGTTTAACGCCTGGTGCTATAGCTCCGACCGCTCGGCGCTGCAGGTGGGCATGATCGTGGCCGACTCATCGCATAGCGGCACCGGCATGCCGGGTCTGATCTATGGCCACGTGGGCATCT
Source organism: uncultured Collinsella sp. (assembly GCA_900550825.1). Classification (GTDB taxonomy): domain Bacteria; phylum Actinomycetota; class Coriobacteriia; order Coriobacteriales; family Coriobacteriaceae; genus Collinsella. Next base: position 2,085 of record URTZ01000229.1, read on the forward strand.
ATGTTGGCGGCGGCATCGTCATGAGCAATGAGGGCGCCATTACGTCTAAGTCGCTTGATTCGTTTATTAGCTTCTATGGCACTGGCTCTGGCGTGCGTTGGGGCTGGCTTGGCGGTATTGCGCTGTCGTAGCTGCGGTTTGAAGCAAGTTGGTCCGGGACTGGGGGCGAGGCATAAGGTTGCCTGCTCTACAGTCCTGCGCAAGACGAAGGCCACATTAAGTGGCCTTCTTTGCGT
>URTZ01000230.1 GCA_900550825.1 uncultured Collinsella sp.
GCACTCCCCCGCCGCGAGCCGCGATCTGGGGACCGCTGTCTCGAACACCGCGAACGCCGTGGGCACCTTTATCGCCCAGGGCGCCTCGGCCATGCGCGAGATGAACGCCGCGAAAAAGGCACTTGCCGATGCCCGCGCCCACCTGGCCGAACTTGAGCAGCGCATTGCCGATCAGGCCGAGGAACTCGAGACGCGCCAGGATATCGCAGGCCGCTACGAGCAGATCGTCGCCGACCAGCGCCAGACGATTGCCACGGCCCAAAAGACTGCAGCGGCCGCCGAGATTGACCGTGATGCCCACGCCGCCAAAGCGACAGAGCTCAAGGGTCAGTTCGAACAAATGAAGACAGAGGATGACGCGACTGAGCTCCGCCTGAAGGCCGCGCTCGACGCCGTGGAGGCCCGCGAGGCGAGCTCGCGCGAGACCGGCAACCGCCTCGTTCGACGTCTTGAGGATTCCAAGCGCATCCGCGACAAGGTGAAGGCCGAGCGAGACGCCGGCATTGCGGCCGCACAACAAACCGTCGACGCCACGCGCGCCCAGCTCGAGACGCTGCGTCATGAGTATGCCGAGCTGCAACGCAATCCCTCGGCAAATCCCGCCAACTATACGGTGCGCACCAGCGAGCTCTCGATGCAGATCTCCGACACGGCAGATGCCCTGCGTAAAGCCGAAGAAGATGTCCCGCGCATCACCGCCGACCTTGAGCACTCGCTTGCCGCAGCCGAGCAGGCCGTCGAGCAGGCGCAAGCCCCCATCGCCGACGCCAAGCGAGCCCATCAGGCCGTGACGGCAGAGGCCGATGCCGCGCGCGACGAGCTGCAGACCGCAAAAACCGCCGCCGCAACGCGCCAGCGCGAACTGCGCGAGAAGATCGCCGCCGAGGACAAGGCACGCCGCGACCAAGAGCAGAGTATCGCCAACGCCCAAGCAGATGCCGCACATGCGCAGTCGATCATCGAACAGGCGACCGAGGTACACGACCACCCAGAGATCACTGAGTCGCTTGCAGGATCCTTGGCCCGAGACAAAGCCGAACACGCCGAGACCGAGCGAGAAGTCGCCCAGCTCGAGGCCACCGAGGACGCGGTGCGCGAGCGTACCCGCGACTCACGCATCAAATTCACCGGCGCCATCGTCTGCATCGTCGCCACAATCCTGGTGATCATCCTAGTCTGGCTGTTCGCAAGCAAGTAAACCAGCTGCCAAAAAACGCTCAACGCAGTTGCGGTGAGATAGTTCCTGTTTAGCCCCAAAAAGGCCAATTCAAGAACTATCTCACCGCAACTTATTTAGATCGACGCAAGGCAACCTACCCCTCTTGCACCAATCTCTTGGACATAAGGAGTGTCCCCAGGTGCCGGCACAAAAGGAACGTCCCCAAGTGCCAACAATGGCAACGCCGGTGTTTTGGCAACGACAGCGAGCGGGTCGCATTTGAGACAAGGTGACGTGAAACGAAAGGGCGCTGACCTTCTGGTCGCGCCCTTGAAGTTGAACGTCAGATTGTCCAAATGCGGCCCGCGCAGCGTCGACCGGTTACGGCGTTTGTAAAACGCCGTAACCTACAAGATGAGCATCGCGTCGCCGAAGCTGAAGAAGCGGTAACGTTCTTCGATAGCAGCAGCGTAGGCATCCATGATCTGGTCGCGGGTGGCAAGTGCGCTCACGAGCATCATGAGCGTGGAGCGCGGCACGTGGAAGTTCGTGATCAGCGCGTCGACCACGTGATAGGTCGAGCCGGGCATGAGGTAAAGCTGCGTCGTGGCGTTCTCGCGCACCACGATGTCACCGCGGCCAAGCGTATCGGCCCCGTCCTCGCGGCCTTCAAAATAGCGCGCCGTCACGGCCGGATCGGACACCGGCGCGTCCGCGTCAAACGCGCTCTCGAGCGAACGCACTGCGGTGGTGCCGACGGCAATCACGCGATGCCCCTCGGCCTTAGCCTTGTGCACGGCGTCGACAACCTCCTGCGACATATGGTAGCGCTCGGTGTGCATGACGTGCTGCGTAGGGTCGTCCTCCTCCACCAAGCGGAAGGTATCGATGCCCACCTCGAGCTCGACGGCGGCAAACTTGGCACCCTTGGCCTCGATGGCAGCCATGAGCTCGGGAGTAAAATGCAGACCCGCCGTGGGAGCAGCGGCCGAGTGCTCCTCCTTCATGGCGTAGACGGTCTGGTACTTCTCGGGATCGCCCTCGTAATCGGTAATGTAGGGCGGCAGCGGCACGTGGCCGGCAGCATGGATGGCCTCGTCGAGCGTGCGCGGCTCGCCGGCGGCATTGCAACCGGCCGGCTCAAAACGCACCAGGCGGC
>URTZ01000231.1 GCA_900550825.1 uncultured Collinsella sp.
TGCACGCCTGCCATGCGCGAGAGGCGCTCGATAAGACAGAGCGTCTGCCCGCCGCGGTCGCCGCGCATGAGCGAATGGACTTCGTCGATAACCACATAGCGCAGGTCGCAAAACATGCGCGGGATCGCCATGTGCTTATGGATCAGGAGCGCCTCGAGCGACTCGGGCGTAATCTGTAGGATGCCGCTCGGTTTTTTGATGAGTTTGGCCTTGTGTGATTGCGAGACATCGCCATGCCAGTGCCAGACGGGGATATCGGCTTCTTCGCACAGGTCGTTGAGGCGGACGAATTGGTCGTTGATGAGCGCCTTGAGGGGGCCAATGTAGAGGGCGCCCACGCTTGCGGGCGGGTTTTCCCAAAACTCGGTCAGGATGGGAAAGAAGGCTGCCTCGGTTTTGCCGGAAGCCGTGGATGCCGTCAGGAGCACATTGTCCTGTGTGTTGAAGATGGCATCTGCCGCCGCAACCTGGATAGAGCGCAAGCTCTCCCAATCGTGGGAGTAGATGAAGTCTTGGATAAACGGGGCGTAGCGGTCAAAGGCGTTCACGGGGCCTCCTTTCAACAACGAATTTCTCAACGCGGCTGGCAACGGCTTGCTGCATTACTGCTTCAACGTTTGCCCAGATAAAACCTGCCAAAATTAACCTGTCCCTTTTTTGGTAGGTTAGATGGTGAACTCGGCGAAGTTGCGGTCGCCGCCTGCGGTGCCGGTGTCGCCTGTTGCGGCTGTCGGCGCCAGCGCGTCGCCACCGACGCTTTGCAGCAATTCGGCCACGTTAGCATCGGGGTTTTGACACAGGATATCGAGCAGCTCGATAAAGTCACGAATGACTTCACGCGGCGTTAGATGCGTGTCGGCTCCCACGCGGCCAAACTCAATCTTGAGGAAGTCAACCAAGTCGTTTTCGGTCAGCGTGGGCGTCCAGCCAAAGTAGCCGGCGTGAATTTGCATGAGTTTTTCGATCAACACCAGCAGCTCCTCGTAGGTGAGTGGCTGCAGACGGATGATGGGCGCGAGCATGTCCTTAAGGTCCTCGCGAGCAAAGCGACCCTGAGCGAGTCGGCTGCGCAGAGCCTCGTAGGAGAACACGCCGCGGCGGCGGTCTTCGATGGAGGTTGGCGTGCCGCCCATGATCATGCCCAGGTACTGCGCCTTGCCCTGGAGCGTGTCGTTGTACATAGTCAGGATCTTCTCGTAGTTGTATTGGCGCGTGATCGCGTTGGGAATCTTGTACAGATTCACGAGCTCGTCGATGAGCACCAGCATGCCCTTGTATCCGCTGCAGACCAAAAAGCGTGCAATGAGCTTAACGTAGTCGTACCAGTCGTCATCGCTGATGATGGTCGAGGAGCCCAGTTCGGCGCGAGCCTCGCTCTTGGTGCGGTACTCGCCACGAATCCATTTGGTCACGCGGCTCATAGCTTCTTCGTCGCCCTTGGATACGGCCGCGCGGTAGCGGCGGAGCATACGGGCGAAGTCGAAGCCGTGGACCATTTCCTCGAGCGGGGCCAGTTGGGCATTGACGGCAGACTCATCGGCATCGGCACACGAGGCGACCCAGCGATCCAGGATAAGGTTGAGCGCACCGCCCTCGGGGCGCGTTTTAGTCGATATGTTGCGGATGAGCTCACGGTAGGTGGCAAGGCCCTGTCCCTGGCCGCCCTGCAGGCGGCGCTCAGGGGATAGGTCGGCATCGGCGACGACGAATCCCTCACCCATGGCGTGCGTGCGGATGGTCTGGAGCAAAAAGCTCTTGCCGGCGCCGTAACGACCGACTAAAAAGCGGAAGCTCGCGCCACCGTCGGAGATGAGACTCAGATCGGTGAGCAGGGCGCGAATCTCGACCTCGCGCCCTACGGTGATGTAAGGAAGGCCGATGCGCGGGACCACGCCGCCCTTGAGCGAGTTGAGAATGACGGCAGCGACGCGCTTGGGCACGCGAGGTGCTGCGGATGCGGTATCACTCATGGTCTAGGTATCCTCTCACGTCTGCTTCGTAGTCCTCGATAATTTGCGGCCCTGCCGCGCTAAATTCAATTACGGTGTCGCCCACCAGGTCAAAGAGCGCCTCGTTGATGGTATCGACGAGCATGTCCTCGCTCTGCTCCGATTGCACTACCGCCGATTCCGCCTGTACTGCGTTGTGCTCGAGCAGCGCGCGGAGATAGGCGTCTGCGGCGGGCGCGAGTTCGTTCGTGGCGTCAGCGGGCGTAGCAGCTGCGAACGCGGGCGTCGGCGCGAGAAGCGGTGCCACGACACCAAACTGTTCGGTGGATATGGTCGGCTCGTCGGACGCGTCCTGCCCTGCAGCC
>URTZ01000232.1 GCA_900550825.1 uncultured Collinsella sp.
GCTCTTGGAGCAGGCAGCGATGTCGCTCGGCGTGCCGGCGCAGACGATTTGCCCGCCCGCATCGCCACCGCCCGGGCCCATGTCGATCACGTAATCGGCGTTACGGATAAGGTCGAGATCGTGTTCGATCACGATAACCGCGGCGCCTTTGGCAACAAGGCCGTCGAACACACTCAGCAACACCTGAACATCGAGCGGATGTAGTCCGATCGTGGGCTCGTCAAACACAAACACGGCATCATCCTGCACGCGACCCATCTCGCTCGCAAGCTTAAGACGCTGCGCCTCGCCGCCCGAAAGCGCCGGCGTGGGCTCACCGAGCGTGAGATAGCCCAAGCCAAGGTCGTGCAAGGTCTGCAAGCGCGTCTGAACTTTCTTGAGTCCCAGTGTAGCGTCGATGGCCTCGTCCACACTCATGTCCATGAGCTGCGGCAACGTAAACAGACTCCCGTCCTTGCCCTCGCGATGGATATGCGAGGCAGCCTCGGCGTAGCGCGAGCCACGACATGCCGGGCAGACGATCTCGACGTCGGGCAAAAACTGCACGTCGAGCGATATCGAGCCTGTGCCATCGCACGTAGGGCAGCGCAAGGCGCCGGTGTTGTAGCTAAAGGCACCCGCCTTGTAGCCGGCTGCCTTGGCCTCGGGCGTACGGGCGAAGGCGCGGCGCAGCTCATCATGGATGTCGGCATAGGTCGCTACCGTCGAGCGCACATTGGCGCCGATGGGCGTGGCGTCAATCAGGTTGGCGCGGACAATGCCTTCGGCATCGACCCAACGCACGTGCCCTGGCAGGCGCTCGCCAGTTGCCTGCGCCTTAAGCGCCGGAATGAGCGTCTCGAGCACCAACGTCGTCTTGCCCGAACCCGAAACACCCGTCACCGCAACGAGACGGCCGCGCGGGATATCGACTTCGAGCGGCTTAACGGTATGGATGGCCTCGGTTGCCATGCGGATATGACCCTGATCGAACATTTCGTCGTCAGTCACCTGTGGACGCAAGCGCTTGGACTCTGAGCGCAAAAACGGCGCGATACGGCTGCCCTGCGATTGTTCGACCTCGTCCACCGTACCGGCGGCAATCACGTTGCCGCCGTCTGCTCCGGCAACGGGGCCCATCTCGACCAGATAATCGGCCTCGGCTAGTACGCGCGTATCGTGGTCGACAACAACAACGGTGTTGCCATCGCCCACCAGATCGCGCATCACGCCCACCAGGCCGTCAACGTTGGCAGGATGCAAGCCAATCGAGGGCTCGTCCAGCACATAGAGTACACCCGTCGAGCGATTGCGCACCACGCGGGCCAGCTGCACGCGTTGACGCTCACCCGTGGAAAGCGTGGCGCCGGCGCGATCGAGCGAAAGGTAATCGAGGCCAAGATCAACCAGACGACGAGCCGTGCTCAAGAACGAATCGCAAATGTCCGACGCCATGGGACGCATCTCGCCCGGCAACGACGCGGGCACACCACGCACCCACTCAATCGCCTCGCCCAGCGTCATAGCCGCCGCCTGCGCCAGATTGATACCGCGCACCTGGGGCTGGCGCGCAGCCTCGGAGAGACGCGTGCCGGCGCAGTCACGGCATGGTCCCTCGCGCAAAAAGCGAGCCACACGCTTAAGCCCCTTATCGTCCTTAACCTTGGCGAGCGCATTCTCAACGGTATAGACGGCGTTGTAATAGGTAAAGTCGAGCGGCGTGGCGCCCTCGCCGTTTTTGGGAACGTAGAGAATGTGCTTCTTAACCGCCGGGCCGTGAAACACGATGTCGCGCTCTTGAGGCGTGAGCTGGTTAAACGGCACGTCGGTGCGCACGCCCATCTCGCCGGCCACCTGCTTCATCAGGTCCCACATGAGCGTGCCCCAGGGAAGCACCGCACCCTCGTTGATGGTCTTTGACTCGTCGGGCACCAGGCTCGCCTCGTCTACCTCGCGCATGACACCGGTGCCGCCGCAGGTAGGGCACGCACCGCCGCTATTGAAAGCCAAATCCTCGGCACTCGGCGCGTAGAACTCGCGGCCGCATGTCGGACACGTGAGCGACAGGCCCGCAGCCACGTTAAGGCTCGGCTCCACACGCGCCCCGCAATGCGGGCACACGTGATGGGCGCAACGGCTAAAGAGTAGACGCAGGCTATTGTTGAGCTCGGTCATGGTACCAAAGGTCGAGCGCACACCCGGTACGCTGGGGCGCTGATGTAATGCGAGCGCCGCTGGCACGTGCAGCACCTCGTCCACCTGGGCGTGCTCGGCCTGCGTCAGACGACGGCGGGTATAGGTGCT
>URTZ01000233.1 GCA_900550825.1 uncultured Collinsella sp.
CCTGATCCAGCGCCTGATCGCCTACAAGCAGTTTAAGGGCGCGGCGGCGGCCCTTGGCGCGCGCATGCAGGCCGAGAGCCGCATGCATCCGCGCGTTGCCGGCCCCGACCCCGAGTTCTTGGGCCTTATGCCCGACTACCTGGCCGGCATTACCCTGCGCGGCCTGGCCGTCATCTGCGCCGACCTGGACGGCAAGCGTCAGACCTTCCTGCTGGAGGCCGAGCACGTGGCACCGCATCGCGTGCCGCTCGACCTGACGGTGGCCTCGGTCGACCGCTTTACCATGGCGCACCAAACCTGCACCTTCCGCGAGCTGTTGGACGGCGACGCCACCACCGAGCAACTCGTCGTCACCTTCCTGGCCATGTTAGAGCTCGCAAAGCGCGGTTCGCTCACGCTGAGCCAGGACGAGATCTTCGGAACCATCTGCATCAACCGAGTCGAGGGCGCCGAGGCATACGTGCCCGGCGAGGGCCCCGAGCTCACCGAATAGGAGCAGCAACCATGTCAACCCTTTCAACGCTGGAGGCAAACAGCCTCAAAGGCGCCCTCGAGGCGCTGCTGCTGGTGTCGAGCGACCCGGCGAGTGCGCATCGCTGCTCGCCGAGCTCAAGGTTGAGTACGAGGAGGCCAACCGTGGCTTTCAGCTGCGTGAGGTCGCCGGCGGCTGGCGCCTGTTTACGCACCCCGCCTACCACGACGTGGTCGAGGCCTATGTGTTGAGCTGGGACACGCAAAAGCTGTCGCAGGCCGCGCTCGAAACACTGGCCGTCATCGCATACCACCAGCCCGTGACGCGCGAGGTGGTCAAGGGCATCCGCGGCGTCAATTCCGACGGCGTCATCGCGTCGCTCGTGGACAAAGGTCTGGTGCGCGAGCTCGGACGCGACCCCCAGCGCGGTCAAGCCATCATCTACGGCACGACCAACGCCTTCTTGGAAAAGTTCGGTCTGCGCTCCACCCGCGACCTGCCCGATCTAGAGCAGTTTGCCCCCGACGAACAGTCGCGCCAGTTTATTCGCGAGCGCCTGAGCGGCCGCAGCATCCAGTCAACGCTCGAGGAGCAGGCCGAGGACCTGGACGAGGAGCGCGAACTGCTCGATACCGATGTTGTGAATGTTGAGGCAGTCGAGGGCGAGGACAACCTGGTCGTCGACAAGACCTCGGAGGATATGCATGACGAGGACTAACCAAGCAGGGGAGACACGCATCGCCGGCGCCACGGACTTGCCCGCAACCGACGCCCAGCCCGTCTATCCGCATACCATGCGCCTGCAGCGCTTTTTGGCGCGTGCGGGCGTAGCGAGCCGCCGCGGGTCGGAGGACCTGATGACCGCCGGCCGCGTGACGGTTAACGGCGAGGTTGCGACCGAGCTGGGCACCAAGGTCGATGTCGACCGCGACCACATCGAGGTCGACGGCATGTCCGTCAAACTCAACCAGGGCGCCGCGTACCTGATGCTCTACAAGCCGACCGGCTACCTTACCACCATGAGCGATCCGCAGGAGCGCCCTTGCGTGGCTGATCTGGTCCCGCGCGACCGCTTTCCGGGGCTCTTCCCGGTGGGTCGCCTGGACCGCGACACCACGGGCCTTTTGCTCTTTACCACCGACGGCGACCTGTCGCAGGACCTGCTGCACCCCAGCAAGCACGTCTACAAGACCTACCAGGCGCTCGTGGACGGGCAGCTGACCGACCGCGATCTGGACCCGCTCCGCCGTGGCATCGAGCTCGACGACGGCCTATGCCAGCCGGCAATCTGCCGCGTCATCACCGCACGCGAGGCCGAGGCCGTGGCGCCACAGGGCGTCAGGCCCGGCACCACCGCCGTGGAGGTCATTATCCGCGAGGGTCGCAAGAACCAGGTCAAGCGCATGCTGAGCAAAATCCACCACCCGGTGATCCGCCTGCACCGCTGCAACTTTGCCGGACTGGAGCTCAAGGACGTGGCCAAGGGCTCGTGGCGCGAGCTCACCGACCGCGAGGTGCAGATCCTCAAGGCCGGCGGCATTCCGCCCAAGCAGGCCAGCGCCAAGCGTGGCGCCGCGCCCGCGACCAACACCGCAAGCCGCACGCGTCACCACGGCAGCCACGGCTCCGCACCCAAGCGCAACACCTACCGTGAGCGCTACACGAGCTAGGCAACCCGCCAAGCCGCAGCGCCCGCGTCCCATACCAACACGTCAACCACCGAAAGGAAGCATTGCATGATCGTCGCCATCGACGGCCCCG
>URTZ01000234.1 GCA_900550825.1 uncultured Collinsella sp.
GCGCCGTCAAAGCTGACCGTCATGGGGTAGTTGCGATAGCGCAGGCCAAACTGCTCAAGTCCCGAGAGAGTGTAGAGCGGCGCGCCTGTCAAGCCGGTCTTTTTGCGCAGCTCGGTGGTGCCCAGGCCGATGGCGGCATCGATGCCGACCGAAAGCGTCTGGTCGTAGTACTCAACGGTAGCCTCGCCGCTACCGCTTGCGGGGTTCCATGAGCGAATGCGTCCGATATCCTGACGCTGCAGCTCGCAGGTGAGCAGCGCGCCAAAATCTTTGCCGGAGAAATCGTCGATACCGAGCGTTTGGGCAAAATCGTTGCCGGAGCCTACGGGTAGGACGGCAAGGGCGGGACGGACCACCTCATCCTGCGTCATGAGTCCATTGACGACCTCGTGGATCACGCCGTCGCCGCCGAGTGCGATAACCGTGCGGTAGCCCTGGGCCTGTGCGGCAAGCTCCTTGGCATGCCCCGCGCGTTCGGTCAGCACCAAGTCAAACTGGGATGCGCGCGCGGTCATGTCCAAAAAGCGCTGCAGGCGCTCAGCGACCTCGCGCGCCGCACGCGACTGGGCGGCGGGGTTGGCGATGATGAGCGTGCGACCAAAATCAGTTACGTGCATGGGGCGACTCCCGGCGTATGACGTGACGGTGCGGTCGCGCTCAGGTCGAATTGCCCCCGATTGTGGCTGCACGGCGAATACTTACGTCTACTCTATCAGGTCGTTGTGGCGCTCGATAGCATCCGCTACCGTACCGCCCTCATCCACAATAAGCGAACGACGCTTGGGTGAGATAATGCGCTGGGCGGGGTACACGCCGCGGTGGCCGCCGACGAGATAGCTGATAAAGGCCACGATGACAAAGAACCCGGTGGCCGTGCCGTGGAACAGATCGATGGCCATCATGCAGGTGGTGATGGGCACGTTGAGGCCGGCGCAGAACACGCCGAGCATACCCAGCGCTGCCAGAAAGCTGGGGTCGATTCCGACGAGGCAACCGATCCAGCCGCCGAGCGCCGCACCGATACCAAACAGGGGCGTGACCTCGCCTCCTTGGAAGCCGGCGCCCAGGGTGAGCGCCGTCACCACGAGCTTGATGGCTGCGTCGGCAAGGGTCGTGTTACCGGCGAACCCGGCACCCGAGAGCCAGGTGGCAAGGCCGGCATACTTCCAGGCGTCGAGCATCGCGTAGGCCGCGAGCACTACGAGCGCGCCCACGAGTGCGCGAGCAATATAGTTGGTGATAAAACGACCGTACAGGCTCTTGACGGTTCGAACCGACCAGGCAAAGAGGCGTGCCGTCAGACCGAAGATGATGGCGCTGATAACAACGATGACGACCGTTGTGGGCGTCATAGCGGGAACGCTGGCGATGACATTCGCTTCGTACTCGGTACCCAGGGCAAGTGATGTAAAGTAGCCGGTAAACGAGGCGACCAGGCAGTAGATGCCCGCGGTGTAGTCGATCTTGCCGATAAAGCACATCTCCATGCCAAAGAAGGCTCCGGCGAGGGGTGAACCGAATACGGCGCCAAAGGCCGACGAGATGCCGGCGAGCATGAGGTCGTGGTGGTCATGCTTTTTGAGGTGGGCGAGGCTCGAGATGTTGCTGGCGATGGTGCCGCCAATCTGCACCGCGGTGCCCTCGCGGCCGGCCGATCCGCCTGTTAGGTGCGTGAGTGTGGAGCAGACGAAGGTGAGGACGGCCATGCGCATATGGATAAGGCGTGTGCCCAGGGCGGAGTCGATGACCAGGTTGTTACCTCGTTTGGCGGCAAGGCCGTGGTTTTTGTACACCCATGCGGTGGCAACGCCCACAACGGGAAGCAACGCGTAAATCCACACGTGGTGCTCGCGATAATCGGTCGCGATATTCAGCGAGGCCAAAAATGCCCAAGCGGCAACACCCATGGCGAGCGAGACGATGACGACGAGCGCGAGCAGTTTGGCGCTTGCAAACAGGTTGCGGGCGTTGCGGCGTGTGTCGGCGGCCAAGAGCTGCTCGGAGCGGGTGAGTTGACGCCTGCCGGCCATGATGACGTCGCTAAGGGAGAAAAAGCCGCCATCGTCGAGCGGCTGGGAATGATCCTGCGCTTCGTTTGCGCTTTCGGGTTTGTTGTTATGAGCCATATATTCCTCTTTTAGGTTGCAACGCAAGCATTATAAAACGTGGCAAGCGCGACGAGCCGGTGGGTTGCTTTCCATTCTGTTTCGCGGCTTGCGG
>URTZ01000235.1 GCA_900550825.1 uncultured Collinsella sp.
TCGCTCGCGTACATGAAGTACGCGTCGCTCCTCTTTCGCGGCGACCTGGGGCACCTGAGCGCCGCTCGCTGACGTTTGAGTGACCTGTGAGATCGCCCCTGTTGTTGCGAAGTGTTCTGGTACGGCGAGCTGCTCCGATAACACGTTTGCTTGCTTGGCTTGAGTGCTTCGCTCTTGGCTGTACTTGGCGATTTGCAGCTTTTCAATTGACGGCTCGCGTTTCTGTGAGGGGGCGCGGGCCGGTTTTCTATCAGCCCTATTGACTTGGCGGGCTGTCGTAAGAAAGGGAAGGCTCCTATGGAGTTTGTTCTTGATAACGGTTCTATCCGCGTAGCACTGAGCACGGCGGGCGGGTCGTTCACTTCTATTGCGGCCAACGGCCGTGAGTACCTGTGGCAGGGTGACCCGGCGGTCTGGTCGGGCCAGGCACCCATTTGTTTCCCGATCTGCGGCGGCCTTCGTGACGGTCACGCAATGACCATGGGCGGCCGCGAGGTCAAGCTTGCCCGTCACGGCTTTGCTCGCAAACAGGAGTGGAAGCTCGAGGAGCAGGGCGACAACATGGTTGCGCTGAGCCTAAGCTCTGCCGACCATGCCGAGTTGCTCGAGCAGTACCCGTATCCGTTTAAGATCGTTGCTCGTTACACGATCGATGCGGAGAAGGTGGCCGTGTCGTACGAGGTGACCAATGAGGGCACCGAGGACATGCCGTTCTTTGTGGGCGGTCACCCCGGCTTTAAGTGCCCGCTCGACGAGGGCGAGTCCTACGACGATTACGAGCTTCGATTTGAGCAGCGTGAGGCGGCGGAGCTCTGCACCGCCGTTCCCTCGACGGGCCTGATCGATGTTGAGCATCGCAGCAAGAACCCGATGGTTGGCCACGACCTGCCGCTCACCCACGAACTCTTCGACTTCGCCGAGACCATCTTCGACGTGCTTGAGAGCCGCGTGGTCACGCTGACCAAAAAGACCGAGGACAAGGGCGTGCGCCTGACGTTCCCCGATATGCCGTACCTGATTGTGTGGAGCAAGCCCGAGGGCGACTTTGTGGCCGTGGAGCCGTGGGGCGGCCTGTCCACCTGCTCCGACGAGGACGATATTCTGGAGCACAAGCGTGGCTGCCTGGTTGCCAAGCCGGGGGAGACCGTCACCCGCGGCTTTGAGATCGAGATCCTTTAACGAGCTATCGTATGTTTGGGGCCGCGCGTGTCGTGCCCCGGAAACAGGAGTTCAATATGATTCTGACCGTTACCATGAACCCGTCGATTGATACGCGCTATCAGCTCGACAAGTTGATCATCGACGACGTGAACCGTGTGACGCCCGAAAAGACCGCTGGCGGCAAGGGCCTCAACGTGAGCCGTGTGCTGCTGCAGCTGGGCGACGACGTGCTCGCGACCGGTCTGCTCGGCGGCCACATGGGTGCCTATATGGCCGAGCTTATGGATGCCGATGGCGTCAAGAACGACTTTGTGCCCATTGCCGGTGAGACGCGCATTTGCCTGAATATTCTGCACGAGGGCAATCAGACCGAGCTGCTGGAGAGCGGCCCGCAGATCGCCCCGGCCGAGCTCGAAGCCTTTACGGCCAAGTTCGCCGAGCTTGCAGCGAAGGCGGACGTTGTGACGCTTTCGGGCTCGCTGCCGCGTGGTGTCGATGTCGGCTACTATGCCGAGCTCGTCAAGATCGCCGAGGAGGCGGGCGCCAAGGTACTGCTCGACACCTCGGGTGCATCGCTGGAAGCCGCGCTGGAGTCCGACGCTAAGCCTGAGCTCGTAAAGCCCAACCTGACCGAGATTAACGGTCTGCTGGGTACGTCCTTTACGACCGACGATGTCGATGCCCTGCGCGAGGCGCTTGCCGCCGATGGACGCTTTGCCGGTATTCCCTGGGTTGTTGTCTCGATGGGTGCTGCCGGTTCGGTGGGCTTCCATGAGGGACACGCGTTCCGCGCCAAGACGCCCGCGATTGCGGCTGTGAACGCGACGGGTTCCGGCGACTCGACCATCGCCGGCTTTGCGCATGCCATTGCTGCTGGTGCCGACGACGTCACGGTGCTCAAGACCGCCAATACCTGCGGCAAACTCAACGCTATGGATCCCAAGACCGGTCACCTGGTCATGGACCGCTGGGACGAGATCTACAACAACGTTGAAGTAACGGAGCTTTAGGGTTACGCGGTTTTACCAAACCGCGTAACGGCT
>URTZ01000236.1 GCA_900550825.1 uncultured Collinsella sp.
CAGCGTAGAACTTAAAGTTGTTAATGATGCGCTCGCCCGCGAGACCCACGATGAGTCCGCCGCCCTCGGTGACCTGGATATGGTCGATCTTAATGAGGTGACGCAGCAATACGCGATAGTCATCGGCCGAGATGCGATGGAAATAGCTGAGTGTGAGCACGCGCTGGGCAAGCTCTGCCGGCGTGAGCTCGCCGGTGCTGGCAAGCGTCGACATAGTCTGGTGGTAGAGCAGGCTGTAGGGGAGTCGATCGAGCTCGGGCGGCTCGACCCACTTTTCCTCACGATAGAGTTGTACGAGCGCGATGCCCTGCAGGAGCTTCCACGGAATGGTCTCGGGCATCATCGTGCGCGGCTCAGGCTCTTCCTCGCGCATGACAAACCACATCTCGGGCGGAAGGTCGCGGCGTCCCGTGCGGCCCATTCGCTGCAAAAAGGAGCTGACGGTAAACGGTGCATCGATTTGGAACGCGCGCTCCAGGCGACCGATATCAATGCCGAGTTCCAGCGTGGAGGTGGTGACGGTTGTCTGCGCCTGCTCCTCGTCGCGCATGAGCTCCTCGGCGGTCTCGCGTAGCGATGCCGAGAGGTTGCCATGATGGATCAGGAAGCGGTCGGGTTCGTGCCGGTTCTCACAGTAGCTGCGCAGCATGGAGCACACGGCTTCTGCCTCTTCGCGCGAGTTGGCAAAGACCAGGCACTTGCGGCCGCGGGTGTGTTCAAAGATATAGCCCATGCCGGGATCGGCGTTGTCGGGTGCAGTATCGGTGGGGTTGAGCAGCGCCTGCTCGGTCGCTTGGGGGATGTCGACTTCGCCTTCGGGGGCTGAGGAGGTGCGACGGTCCTTGGAGGCAGCCTTACCCCGTGCTTGCTCGCGACGTTGGCGGCGTTCTTCCTGTGTAAGTTGTCCACTATGACGCATATCTTGGGTGCTGACGGGCAGTGCTGCGGGTGCTGCCGCCTCAATGCGCTCGCATGCAAGTACCTCGGCTTCCTGCGGGCCCGTGCTCACAAATCCTCGCTGCTGCGCCTGCGGGCCCGAGTTGTAGAAGTGCTCCATGGAGATACGCCACACGCGGCGCGGCTCCTCAAAGCGGGGGATGACGCAGTCGCGTCCTGTTCCCTGTGAGAGGAAGGCGCCCGTGCGCTCGGGGTCCCCGATGGTGGCCGAAAGGCCAATGCGCCGGGGCTGCACGCCCGCCATGCGCGAAAGGCGCTCGATAAGGCAGAGCGTCTGCCCGCCGCGGTCGCCGCGCATGAGCGAGTGGACCTCGTCGATGACCACATAGCGCAGATCGCAAAACATGCGCGGGATTGCCATATGCTTGTGGATTAGAAGCGCCTCGAGTGATTCGGGCGTAATCTGCAGGATGCCGCTTGGCTTTTTGATGAGCTTGGCCTTATGCGATTGCGAGACATCGCCGTGCCAGTGCCAGACAGGGATATCGGCCTCTTCGCACAGGTCGTTGAGGCGGACAAACTGATCGTTGATGAGCGCTTTGAGGGGACCAATGTAGAGGGCGCCTACGCTCGCGGGCGGGTTCTCCCAAAACTCGGTCAGGATGGGAAAGAAAGCCGCCTCGGTTTTGCCGGATGCCGTGGATGCCGTCAGGAGTACATTGTCTTGCGTGTTGAAGATGGCATCTGCCGCCGCAACCTGGATAGAGCGCAGGCTCTCCCAATCGTGGGAGTAGATGAAATCCTGGATAAACGGGGCATATCGGTCAAAAGCGTTCACGGGGCCTCCTTTCAGCAACGGGCTGAGCAAAGCAGTGGGCAACGGCTCTATATCTTGCAACATCGGTGTTTGCCCAGATAAAACCTGCCAAAATAAACCTGTCCCTTTTTGGTAGGTTAGATGGTGAACTCGGCGAAGTTGCGGTCGTCGCTTGCGGTGCCGGTGTCGTCTGTTGCGGTTGCCGATGCCAGCGCATCGCCGCCAACGCTTTGTAGCAGCTCGGCCACGTTGGCATCGGGGTTCTGACACAGGATGTCGAGCAGCTCGATAAAGTCGCGAATGACCTCACGGGGCGTCAGGTGCGTATCGGCTCCCACGAGGCCAAACTCGATCTTAAGGAAGTCCACCAAGTCGTTCTCGGTAAGCGTGGGTGTCCAGCCAAAGTAACCGGCGTGGATTTGCATGAGCTTTTCGATCAAGACCAGCAGCTCCTCATAGGTGAGTGGCTGCAGACGAATGATGGGCGCG
>URTZ01000237.1 GCA_900550825.1 uncultured Collinsella sp.
CGTGGTGCAGCAGGCGCTCTCCCGCCTGCTCGCAGGCAAGACAGTTATCGTTATTGCCCACCGTATGCGTACGGTGGAAAATGCCGACAAAATCGTTGTACTCAAGGATGGTGTGGTTGCCGAGCAGGGTACTCCGGCACAGCTCAAGGCGGCAGGTGGAGAATTCGCCCGCATGGTTGCGCTGCAAAAGGAAGCGGCTGCCTGGCAGCTGTAGGAATATGACAAAGGGACTGTCCCTTTGTCATATTGAGTTCACCCCCATAGTTTCCAAAAAGTTAGCCATTGTTGACCAAATAGTTATACTAAACTATTTTCAAAAGCGTGCTCGAGCAAACTAATGAACTCGGGTGCTAAGGCACCATGCCGCGCTTGTGCGGCAAAAGGGAGAAGCAACATGAAGAAGTCCACGTTTAACACCCTGCTTGTCGGTGGCGGTTTTCTGCTTGGCACGGCCGGCATCAAGCTACTTACCAGCGCTCCGGTCAAGAATGCCTGCGTGCAGGGTATCGCGTGCGGCATGCGCATCAAGAACGGCTACCGGGACATGGTCGAGCAGGCCAAGGCTAATGTCGACGACATGGTTGCCGAGGCTGCCTACATCACCCAGAGCGAGGCCGCTGCTGACGAGGCAGCCGAGTAACGCTCCCAGGCACAAACTATGAGATTCTCGATTATTAGCGAGATCCCCGGCAGGACCCGTCTTCAATTGGCGGGTCCTGTGCCAGAGAGCGATCTCGATGCACTTCTTAAGCTCAGCGGCGATATCGACGGCGTGCACAAGGTGCGCGTTTATGGCCGTATTGGCCAGATGGCGCTCGAATATGACGAGCGGTGTCGTGCGGGCGTGCTCGACGCCTTGGGTGCGCTCGATGCCCAGGCCATTGCCGACGCAAAGACGGGTTACGTGATGCAGCTTGAGCCACGCAAGCATAAGCTCGTCATGGATCTTGCCACACTTATCGGCGCCCACTATGCACGTCGCTGGTTCTTGCCGACGCCTCTGCGTGCGGTGTTTGTCGTGGCCGGTTACATGGCATTTTTGCGCGCTGCCCTTCATGAGCTGGCGCAGCCGCGCCTGACCGTTCCTGTGCTCGACGCTTCGGCCATCGGCATCTCGTTCGTCAAGCGCGACGTCGACACCGCGGGTCAGACGATGTTCCTGCTCAACGTGGGCGAGCTGCTTGAGGACTACACCCGCGCCATGAGCGAAAACGAGCTCATCAACTCGCTGCTCGATGTGCCCGACAAGGCGCAAAAGGTCGTCGGCGACACTGAGGTAAGCGTTGCCGCGACCGAGCTTGAGCCCGGCGATCTGGTCGCCGTGCGCACCGGCATGTCTATCTGCATCGACGGCGTGGTCGAGCGGGGGAGCGCTATGGTCAACCAGGCGACCCTGACCGGCGAGCCGCTGGCCGTCGAGCGCAGCGCGGGCGACGACGTGTTCGCCGGCACCGTCGTGGAAGACGGCAGCATCTTGGTGCGCGTGCGCGCCAACACGGCACAGACCAAGCTGCGCTCGATTGTCTCGCTCGTGCAGACGGCCGACTCGCTCAAGTCCGAGGGTCAGTCGCATATGGAGGACCTTGCCAACAAGATCGTCCCGTGGAACTTCCTGCTCGCGGGCCTGGTTGCGCTTACCACCCGCAGCCTCATCAAGACCTCGGCGGCACTGATGGTCGACTATTCGTGCGCACTCAAGCTCACGGGTTCCGTTGCCGTCATGACCGCCATGAGCGATGCTGCCAAGATGGGGGTGATGGTGAAGGGCGCCAAGTACTTTGAGTCGTTTGCCAAGGCCGATACCATTGTCTTTGACAAGACCGGTACGCTGACCGAGGCCCAGCCGCGCCTAGCTTGCGTGCTCACGACCGACGGCTGGAGCGAGGATGAGGTCCTGCGCCTTTCCGCTTGCTTGGAGGAGCATTTCCCGCATCCGGTGGCGCGCGCCGTGGTCAATGCGGCACGTGAGCGCGGGCTCGAGCATCGTGAACGCCATGCTGCCGTCGAGTACATCGTGGCGCACGGCATCGCTTCGTCCATCGAAGGACGTCGTGCCATCATCGGTTCCGCGCACTTTGTATTTGAGGACGAGGGCGCACAGCTCGAATCCGACATCAAGGAGCGCATCGAGTCTCAGATGCAGGGCCTGT
>URTZ01000238.1 GCA_900550825.1 uncultured Collinsella sp.
TCGATAATGCCGCTCGCGAGCCCGAGATCGTCGATCTCGCCAACATGCTCAACGAAATGGGCGCCAAGATTGTCGGCGCCGGTACGCCTGTCGTGACCATCGAGGGCGTGGAGGAGCTGCATCCCGTTACCCATCGCGTGGTGGGCGACCGTATCGAGGCCGGTACCTTTATCGTTGCCGGTGCGTTGATGGCCGACGATTGCGGTGTCGACGTCACAGGCTTTTGCCCCATTCACTTGGGCATGGTGCTCAAGAAGATGGAGCTCATGGGCATCGACTGCGAGCGCGTCGAGGATGGCGTCCATGTGAACCGTGCCGAGCGCATCAAGCCGGTCGATATCCAGACGCTCCCGTTCCCCGGTTTCCCCACGGATATGCAGGCGCAGATCATGGTGCTCTCCGCCCTGGCCGACGGCAGCTCCGTTATCACCGAGAACATCTTCGAGAATCGCTTTATGTTTGCATCCGAGCTGGTGCGCATGGGCGCCGATATTCGCATCGAGAGCCATCACGCTATGATTCACGGCGTCAAGGGCTTCTCCGGCGCTCAGGTAACCTCACCGGATCTTCGTGGTGGCGCGGCACTCGTCGTTGCCGGCCTCATTGCCGACGGCACGACCGAGGTCTCGGCCATCCATCACATTAAGCGCGGCTACGAACAGTTTGTTGAAAAGCTGCAGGCGCTTGGTGCTCATGTCGAGCACGCCACTGTTCCCGATCCCGTCATCTACTAATGCAGGTTGCCTATGTTTAAGAAAAAGCCCATTACGGAATCTCGAAGACCTTCGACCGGCGCTCAGGCAAAAATCTATAGCCGCGATAACGTTGCCCGCTATTCCGAGCGCGCCCGTCAGCGTCGTCGCGGTCATACGGTTCGCCGCGTCGCGCTCATTGCCGTGATTGGTGTGCTGCTGAGCGCTACGACTGCTGCCGGCCTGTGGTTTGCCACCATTATGGGCAAGCTCGGCGATCCCAATGTCATTACCGACAACCTGCGCCAGATCCTGGTTGATACCGACGAGGCAAAGGACCCGTTCTACGTGCTACTCCTTGGCACTGACGGTCGCCCGGGCGAGGATACATACCGCGCCGACTCGATTATCCTGGCGCGTATCGACCCCACGCAAAAGCAGGCGACGCTCATCTCCATTCCGCGCGATACCAAGGTCGTCTATAACGGCTCGACCATGAAGATCAACGCCTGCCATACTTACGGCGGCGCCGAGGCCATGGTCCAGGCGGTCAACGAGCTGTGCGGTGTCCAGATTTCCCACTATGCCGAGGTCAGCTTCGACGGCATGCAGTCGCTCATCGATTCGGTCGGCGGCATCGACATTAACGCAACCGACGATGTCGACGACCCCGAGCATCTCGACATTAAGATCACCGCCGGTCAGCAGCACATGGATGGCGCGACCGCCCTTACCTATGCCCGTTGCCGCTACATCTATGCCGATGGCGACTACACACGCATGCGCCACCAGCGTCAGGTGCTCGGCGCCCTCGCCAACCAGATCCTCAACAACTTCGATGCCACCAAGGTCTTCGACCTCGTCAATTCGCTGTCCGACATGCTCGTGACCGATATGAGCGTTCAGGACATCGTCTCTACGGTCAATGCCATGCGCGGCATGGATGTTGACGGCATCTATTCGGCCAACTTGCCTTCGTATGCCGATGCCAGCACCATGATTGATGGCGTGAGCTACGTCTTTGTCTACGAGGACGAGCTTAAGGAAATGATGGAGCGCGTCGACGCTGGTAAGGATCCCAAGGGCCCCAATACCATGGGCCAGTCCGATGGCTCCAGCTCTACGATCGGCGACCTGAACAACAACACGTCCGATGATTACGCCAACGGCACCGCAACCTCATCGGTCAGCTCTGACGATTCGACTGATTCGAGCGATTCGGACTACTACGAAGAGCCCACCGGCGACGGCAACGGCTACGAAGCCAACTACTAGAGTTACGCGGTTTTACCAAACCGCGTAACCGCTGGACGCTGCAAACCCGCCAGAGCGGCAATCTGCCTTTCAACTTCGGCGGCATGATCAAAAGATCAATGCCGCCTTGTT
>URTZ01000239.1 GCA_900550825.1 uncultured Collinsella sp.
TTGGTTTTGAAAACGTCCTCGCGCATGAGGCCCGTCTTTCCTGCTCCTGCGGAGCAACGGAAAGACGGGCCTCGCGCTGCGGAGTGTTTTCAAAACCAAGCCCGGCCCCGACCTGCGTTGACACAGCTGGCGGTTCTTGGGCATCGCTTGCTGGTGGGGTTCCTTGTCTGAGTTGGACTTAGTTGGTGGGACCACTCATCTCGGTCGCTGTCCCGCGCCGTTCCGGCGCGGGAGGCGCGCCGCTGCGGGAGTGCTAGTCGGTCATTATTGGCGCCGAAGCACCGTCCCGTCCCAGCATCGCCCTCAGCTTCTCGAAGCTTTCCTCGCTTAGGCAGTGCTCCATGTGGCAGCCCTCTTGCGACGCGACCTCAGCCGAAACACCCGCATCCTCCAGCAGCCCCACGAAAAAGCAGTGACGCTCCCACATTTGACGAGCGACCTCCAGACCACGCTCCGTCAGATGAACATCTCGCTTGCCCATTTCGACGTAGCCGTTGTTCTCCAACGTCGCCATAGCTTTTGAAACGCTTGCCTTAGTTACGCCAAGGTACTCTGCAACATCAATCGAGCGCACGATGCCCTGACGTTGCGACAGAACGTAGATCGATTCGAGATAGTCTTCTCCGGATTCACGTAGGGCCATGGGCCGCCTTTCGCAATGATTGCTAGTTAGCCTTTGGATACTTTCCACGGCTAACTTTACCGCAAAAGTTGCCCATGTCTTACTACTTTGCCTAAAAGTTAGCCGCGTTTCACAAAACGTGCGGGACGAAAACAAAATGGGGACGCCCCGCAAGGAATGTCCCCAGGTGCCAGGTGCCGGCCCGCAGCTACACGAGTCCAAAGTGCTTCGCAGCGTTGTAGATGCCGTCGTCGTCCACGGCAGTCGTCACATAGGTCGCTGCAGCTTTCACCGTGTCCTGCGCGTTGCCCATGGCCACACTTGTGCCCACGGCCGAGAACATCGACAGGTCGTTCTCGCCGTCGCCAAAGGCAATCGCCTCGCTCGCGTCGATACCAAGCCGCTCGAGCGTCGCCGCCACGCCCAGGTCCTTGCCGCCGTTAGCGGGAATAATGTCGCAGAACAGGTCGCACCAGCGCGTGGTGAGCGAATGCGACACGGCGTCGGTCACGATATGTTCGTCGGCCGGGTCCACAAAGGCGCAGAACTGGTAGACCGGTGCGTCAAAGGCGTGCTCAAACGGCTCCTCGTGGTAGACGATTCCCGCGTTGCTGCCAGCCGTCACCACGCGCTCGGACAGGCGGTTCACAAACGAGTTCTCGCCCTGCATGCACAGCGAGTCGTAGCGCCCCTGCGCCACCTGGTCCACAATCACCGCAACGTCGTCCGGATCGATCGGACAGCTGCGGTAAACCCCCTCGGCATCAAAGCAGTGCTGGCCCGAAAGCGTAATGTACGCATCCCAGCCCAGGTCGAACAGCCAGTCCGGCATCTGGTAGGTCGGACGGCCCGTGGCGATCACGCACGCAATCCCCTGCTCGCGAAAGCTGTCGAGCACCTGCTGCGCCGACGCCGGAATCCGGTGCGTCTTAAAGCTCAGCAGCGTGCCGTCGATATCGAAAAATGCGGCCTTGATCATCCTCGTCTACTCCTCGCCCTCGAGCTTTTCGCTCGCCTCGAGCCACGCCATCTCCAGCTCGTCCATGGCGGCGTGAGCCTCGTCGATCTTTGCCTGCTGCTCGCCGAGCGCCGTGTAGTTGGTGGGATCGACTTGGGCTATTGCTGCCTCGGCCTCCTCAACGCGGGTGCGCTGCGTCTCCATCTTGCGCTCGAGCGAACTCACCTCGCGGCGGAGCTTCTGGCGCTCGGCGTTGGACAGGCCGTTGGGCTGACCGCTCGACTTGGGCTTTTCGGCCGCAGCTGCCGCGGCACCGGTGTCGAACGTGCCGGTCTTAGCGCTCGGCGCGCCCACGGGCTCGCCCTCGGCGGTAGCGTTGCACAGGCGCAGGTACTGGTAGACGCCGCCGGGCATATGCGTCAGGCGGCCGTCGAGCAGCGCC